>LFJI01000137.1 GCA_001235855.1 Candidatus Burkholderia brachyanthoides | reverse complement strand
CGGGAAAGTCTGGGAATAGCAACATAAACCCGTCCAAGATTTTAGCCGCACCCCCCTTTGATCAAAATTGACATCGCAGCGACGCTGCTGATTCTGTCGAGTGTCTACGTACGCAAACGCAAAATCGGATAGTAAGGCCCCGACATAATCCGTTTCGCGCGAACGAATCCCCTTCCAATTTGACGAAAGTCTGAAAACACGTTCGCGCCTACATAAGCACCTGCATACACCAGTGCTAGGATTGCCGACTTCACCATGCATTCCTAAGCATCACGTTGCCATTCACACGGATTCCCTATGCGCCTTTGATCGCCACGGTATTGGCGATGGTCGTGCTGCTCGCTGCGTTCAACGTGGCGAGCAGCACGATGCGCACGGTTTCGGGCCACCGCATTACGCGCGCGTCGCTCATATGCGGTAATGGATCGAGGCGCTGCCCGTCGTCATTGTGGTAGATTCGTTCGCCGTGCTGGTTTCGGTGTGTTCCGCGCTTCTGCTCATCCGGCACAAGCGCACGAAGCGCTAGCCTTGCTGCGATAAACCTTGCACGCTCAAGTCAACTTCCAATATCCAGCTCAAACGCGCGCTCGAACCGTCCCGGCCTCACGATCCAATGCGAGCCGTCGTCGTCACTGTGCTCCTTGATCGCGAGCGACAACCCATACCCAACCGCCTCCACGCGCAACGCCGTGGTGCTGCGCGTGCCGTATTCCGGCGTCTCGATGAATGCCACCGACAACATCCGCTCCCGCTCGATGGAAAGCTCCGTGGCAGGCAGCTTGTCGTCGTCGGCCATGCGCGGGTCGCGCAAGGTGTCGATCATCAGATCGAGCGACGGCGCCGTGTCGGCGTGAATCAGATCGCGCAAGGCATCGCGCTGCGCGACGAGCTTCGGCCAAGGCGTGTTCAAGAGGCTATTGGACAGGCCGTGCACGCCGGCATGGCATCGAGCAGCGCGGGCGGCGCATCGGCGCGATTGCCGTACCAGCCGAGTTCGCGGCGCGTGAAATCCCCGGCCAGCAGATTGAAACCGTTATAGCGATGACCTTCGTCGGCCACGCGCCGCAGATACGCCATCGGCGCCATGCGGCTCGCCAGCGAGGAAGGCGCTGACCAATATGCCGCGCGTCGGCGGGCGCACGATAGTTGGCCAGCGGTTGGTCAGCGCCGCGAAGCGTCCGTCGCGGCTTACGCCGAGCCAGGTGTCGCCGCCGGTCAGGTCGCGGCTCGCGAGCACGCCGGGCGCATCGGTCCACCAGTGCATCGGTTCGGCGTCGCAGCGAAAGAATTCGTCGCGATTCGCCGCCAGCGTGAGCAGCGCGCACTTGCCGCTCAGGCACATGAGGCGCGCATCACTCGTCGGAGAAGAAGGCGTACGGCAACGGCAGGAACGTGAGGGCAGGGCCGTCCGCCGAATCGACGTGCACCGAACCGTTATCGAGCGCGGCGAGCTTGATTTCGACCAGGCAATCCACGCCACCGTTCTGCGCGGGCGCCGCGTTGATCACCATGCCGCACGGCTGATCGGGATCGTCCGCGTGAAACAGTTCCGCGCCGGGCGTGGCGGCCTCGCCGTGCGCCAATGCCGTACGGCGCTTGATCGTGCCGCGATACTGGCTGCGCGCAACGATCTCCTGCCCGGGATAACAGCCCTTCTTGAAATTGACCGCGCCGAGCACGTCGAAATTCACCATCTGCGGCACGAACTGTTCGACCGTCGCATGCGTAATGCGCGGCTCGCCCGCGTGGATGTCCAGCCAGTCCCACATCGCCTCGCGCGCGCGCGTGAGCGTTTCGCCGAGCGCGGCGAGATGCGCCTCGGTATCGGCCTTCGGGCCGACCCACAGGAAGCGCGGACGCTTCGCCGCATCCGGCACGCGGATCAGCGCGCCGTGCGGGCCTTCCACCTTGACGTGCACGCCATCGGGCAGCGCATCGAAAATGCCCGACAGAGTCTTGCGCACGTCGCCCGCGAAGCCGACGGCCGCGACGTCAGGCGTCGCGTCGGAGAGCTTGGCCTTTGCCCGCAGCACGAACATCGACAGGCGTTTCTGCACTGCGGCCTGCACGTCCCGGGCGATCAGCAGACGGATCGCCCGGGACGTGCGCCACATCAGGAACGAGCCGAGCAGACGGCCCTTCGGCGAGCAATAGCCCGCGAGCCGCGCTGTCGCGGCATCGAGATGCTGGACGTCGTTGGTGATCTGGCTATGAAGGAAGGACACGGCGTCTTCGCCCTTGATGTCGACCACGCCGAACTGCGTCAGCGGCATGTAGGCACCGGCGGTCTTCACGGCGTCGAAGTCGGAAGCGGCGAGAGTGGAGGTCGGGGAATTCATGGAGTGAAGTACGGTCAATCCTATCGTTTGTCCTCGGTCATTCTGACCGGGGCGCGAGCGGACAAGTTAACAAGTTATTATATTAACCTTATTCTTAGCGTGTTCCGCATGTCCCTTCTAAAGAAGTCCCTTCTGAAGAAACTCATCGTGGCGGTGGTGCTTGCGGCGGCCGTCGCCGGCGGCGTCTACTGGTGGGCCAATCGACCGATGCCGCTCACGCCGCCCGAACTGGACGTCAGCATCAAGCCTCACAGCAGCCTGCGCAGCGTCACCACGCAACTGACGCGCGGTGGCGTGCCCGTCGAGCCGGAACTGTTCCTGCTGATGACACGCGTGCTCGGCCTGTCCGCGCAGATCAAATCGGGCAATTACGCGTTCAAGGACGGCGTGACACCCTACGAGGTGCTGCAAAAACTGGCGCGCGGCGATGTGAATGAATACGTCGCGACGGTCATCGAAGGCTGGACCCTGCAAAAAATGCGCGCCGAACTGGACGGCAATCCCGCCCTCACGCACGACACCGCCGGCATGAGCGACGTCGATCTGCTGAAAGCCATCGGCGCGACGGAGCAGGGCGACAAAACCTCCGCGGAAGGGCTATTTTCCCCGGATACGTATCTGTTCGACAAGGGCGCGAGCGACCTGACGGTCTACAAGCGCGCCTACAAGGTCATGCAGCAGCGCCTGAGCGAAGCCTGGGCGACGCGCGCGCCGAATCTGCCTTACAAAATGCCTTATGACGCGCTGATCATGGCCTCCATCGTCGAGAAGGAAACCGGGCGCGCGCAGGACCGGCCGCTGGTCGCGGCGGTGTTCGCGAACCGGCTGCGCATCGGCATGCCGCTGCAGACGGACCCGAGCGTGATTTACGGACTCGATTTGGCCTACGGCGGTCATCTGAAGAAAAAGGACCTGCAGACGGACACTCCGTACAATACCTATACACGCATAGGCCTGCCGCCGACGCCGATCGCGCTGCCGGGTGTCGCCGCGCTCAACGCCACGCTGAATCCCGCTGCGAGCAATGCGCTGTATTTCGTGTCGCGCGGCGACGGCAGCAGCATCTTTTCCGACAATCTGGGCGACCACAACAAGGCCGTCGACAAGTACATCCGGGGTCAATGAATGGCGCGGGGCAAGTTCATCACGTTCGAAGGCATCGACGGCGCGGGCAAGACCACGCATCTGGACTGGTTTCGCCAGCAACTCGCGGCGAAGCTCGAAGGAAGCGGCCGTCAGGTCGTGATGACGCGCGAACCGGGCGGCACGCCGCTCGGCGAAACGCTGCGCAGCATCCTCCTGAATCAGCCGATGGATCTCGAAACCGAAGCGCTGCTGATGTTCGCCGCGCGCCGCGAGCATCTGGCGCAGGTCATCGAACCGGCGCTCACGCGCGGCGACTGGGTCCTGTCGGACCGGTTCACCGATGCGACCTTCGCCTATCAGGGCGGCGGACGCGGCCTGCCGCGCGACAAGCTGGAAGCGCTCGAGCGCTGGGTGCAGGGCGGCTTCCAGCCGGATCTGATCGTGCTGTTCGACATTCCGATCGACACCGCCAGCGAGCGCCGCTCGGCCGCGCGCGCGCCGGACAAGTTCGAAAGCGAGTCGGAAACCTTCTTCGAACGCACGCGGGCGGAATATCTGCGGCGCGCGGCGGAAGCGGCGGACCACTTCCATATCGTCGATTCGTCCCGCCCGATCGACGAAATCCGGCTGCGGCTCGAATCGGTCGTGGCCAGCCTCTGAGCGAACCTCTAACGAAGCGAAAAGCGAATTCCCGATGATCTACCCCTGGCAAACCGGCGAGTGGCTGCGTCTTCAGCAATTGCGCGCGCACTGGCCGCATGCGCTTCTGCTGCACGGGCAGTCGGGCATCGGCAAATTCGCGTTCGCGCAGCATCTGGCGCAGGGCCTGCTCTGCGAGACGCCCGCCGCGAACGGCGAGCCGTGCGGAACGTGCCCGGCGTGCCACTGGTTTTCGCAGGGCAATCACCCGGATTACCGCGTCGTCGTGCCCGAGATCCTCGCGGGGTTGGTCACGCCCTCCGGTGACGGCGATTCCGACGCGCCTGCCGCATCCGACGACGGCGGCAAGAAGTCGCGGGCGCCGAGCAAGGAAATCTGCATCAAGCAGACGCTCGCACTCGTGGACTTCTGCGCGCTGGGCTCGCATCGCGGCGGCCTGCGCGTGCTCGTGCTGTATCCGGCCGAAGCGCTCAATGTCGAGGCATCGAACACGCTGTTGAAGACGCTCGAGGAACCGCCGCCCGGCGTCGTGTTCCTGCTGGTGGCATCGCGCATCGATCAGTTGTTGCCGACCATCGTGAGTCGCTGCCGCCAGTGGCCGATGAGGCTGCCCACGCCGAACGAGGCGCGTACGTGGTTGTCGGCGCAGGGCGTGGACGATTCCGCCGCGCTGCTCGCCGAGGCCGGTGGCGCGCCGCTCAAGGCGCTCGCGCTCGCTCACGACGAAACCTGTCCGCTGCGCGATTTCACGCTCCAGCAACTCGCCGCCGGACCGAACTGCGATGCCTTCGCGTGCGGTGAAAACCTGCAGAAGTTGCCCGTGCCGGTGGTGCTGGGCTGGCTGCAGCGCTGGCTGTACGATCTGCTCGCGCAGCGCACGGTGGGGCGTCCGCGTTATTTTCCGGGCGCGGGATCGGCGCTCGCGCGTTGCGCCCAGAGCGCCGATCCCGCCACGCTCGCACGCTACACCAAGACGGTCACGCTGCAACGCGCGGTGGAAAACCATCCGCTCAACGCGCGGCTCGTGTTCGAGGAGCTGTTCATCGCTTATCGCGGCATCTTCACCGCCTGAATCGCACCGACGACGCCATGACCTTTTCTTACTGCGACACCACGCCGGGCGATCTGCGCGCCATCGTCAGCCTCTACAATTCGACGTCGTTCCCGGCAAGCGGCTCGACGCGCCGGTCGCCACGGCGTCATACGGCATAAGCCAGTTCAGGAGCATCGGATGTTCGTCGATTCGCATTGCCATATCAACTTCGAAGGGCTGGGCGACCGCCTGCCCGACGTGCTCGACAAGATGCGCGAGCTTCAGGTCTCGCATGCGCTGTGCGTATCCGTCGATCTGGAAACGCTGCCTTCGGTGCTCGATATCGCCCAGCGCTGCGACAACGTTTTCGCCTCGGTCGGCGTGCATCCGGATCACGAGGATATGCGGGAGCCTAGCGTCGCGGAACTCGTCGAACTGGTGCGGCATCCGAAAGTGTGCGCGATCGGCGAGACCGGGCTCGATTACTACCGCCTCGAAGGCCGCAGCATCGAGGACATGGAATGGCAGCGCGAGCGCTTTCGCACGCACATCCGTGCCGCGCATCTAACGGACAAGCCGCTCATCATCCATACGCGCTCGTCTTCGGCCGATACGCTGCGCATCATGAAGGAGGAGCGCGCCGAGGTGCCGGGAGGCGTCATGCACTGCTTCACCGAACCGTGGGATGTCGCGGAGCAAGCGCTGGCGCAGAACTTTCATATCTCGCTATCGGGCATCGTCACGTTCAAGAATGCGAAGGACGTGCAGGACGTCGCGCGGCGCGTGCCGATCGAACGCCTGCTGATCGAGACGGATTCGCCGTATCTCGCGCCGGTGCCGCATCGCGGCAAACCGAATGAACCTGCGTACGTCGGCTATGTCGGACGTTTCATCGCGCAGTTGCGCGAGACGACGGATGAAGACCTCGCGCAGGCGACCACCGACAACTTCTTCCGGCTCTTCAAGATCGCGCAGCCCGTGGCGCATTGAGTTTCAATCGTCCACAGGCCGTCGCGCGACCATCGATTCACGGTACTACCAAGGCAGGTCCGCTATGAATAACTTCTCGATCGTATCAACCAAAACCTCCGCGCGCGCTGTTCTGGCGGGCGCTTTGCTCGCCGCCTGCGCGTTCGCGCAGCCCGTATGGGCCGCGTCGGTGGACTCGCTCATCAAGGCGGTGAAGTTCGACGATGTGTCGTCGGTGAAGAAATCGCTCGCGCAAGGCGCGGATCCCAACACGGTCGATAATATTGGCACGCCGCTTTTGCTGATCGCGGCGCGCGAGAAGTCGGACAAGGTCGGCCAGTTGCTTGCCGACAATCCGAAGACCGACCTCGAAAAGCTCGACTCCGCCGGCGAAAACGCGATGATGCTCGCCGCGCTCAACGGCGACGCGACCTTCGTGAATCTCCTGATCGCCAAGGAGGCCGAAGTGAACAAGAAGGGCTGGACGCCGCTGCATTACGCGGCGACCAACGGCCACGACGATATCGTGAAAATCCTGCTCGACCATTCGGCCTATATCGACGCGGCATCACCCAACGGCACGACACCGCTGATGATGGCCGCACGCGGCGGCCATCTGTCGACCTGCAAGCTGCTGCTCGACGAGGGCGCGGACCTGCGTCTCAAGAACCAGATCGGCATGACGGCGGTGGACTTCGCCAACAAGTACAACGAGAAGGACGTCGCGGAAGGCCTGCAGGCGCGCCTGAATTCGATGCAAGGCAATGCCGCTCCGGCCGCAAACAGTGCAAAATAACGTCGCACGGTATCGAGGGGCGAAGGCGGGCCGCGCAGCCCGCCGCGCCTACACCGGATTTACATCATCCGCCGCTCAACATAAAAGGAAGATCATGCTGCGGGAATTCGTCATCACCTGTGCTCTCGCGACGTCCGTTTGCGCGTTCGCGTTCACCGGAAGCGACCTGAACAAGCTCTGCACCAAAACCGCCCCCAACTCGCGCACGGCGTGCGCCGCCTATATCGAAGGCGCGGCGGACGGCGTGTACAACACGATCGAGGCCATCGGCGGAACCTCCGGCCCGCAAGTCGGCCAATACTTCTGCTTGCCGGCGGACGTGAAGCCGCAGCAATTGACCGACGCGGTGCGCAAGTACATCGCCGACAATCCGGACAAGGCTACCTTCAACGCCACGACGATGGTGTCGCTGGGCCTCGGCAAGGCGTTTCCCTGCAAAGTGGAACGCTAAAGGCATCGTCGAAATCGGGCGCGTGCGGCGCCGTCGGGCCGCCGCGCGTGAAGCGCGGCAGGGCTGGCATTGCAATTGCTTCTCCGCAAGCCGTGACATTCGAAGTATCCGATAAATTCGGGCCGCACGTCCCGCCACAGCAGGACCACGTGCAACGCTGACAGGAACGTCCTCGAGAATTTCCTAAAAGGCCAGTTCAAAAAGAGCCCGGAAGGACTGTTTACTTTCCCCCGAAACG
>LFJI01000136.1 GCA_001235855.1 Candidatus Burkholderia brachyanthoides | reverse complement strand
AAAGTCTCACGTACGGTTCCTTAGGGGGCGATAGTGCCTTAATGTGCTGTTGCTACCCGGCGTGTTGCGGTCCATCCAGACCATCATGTAATGGCAGCCGATGCCGGCCATCGCGCGCGAGCCGTCCGGCATGTTCGTCGATGTGTTATGCCGGCAGGCCGAGCAGAACCACGGCTTGCGTTCCGCCTCGACGCGCGGCCGCGCGAGCGACTTTTACTTCGCTTCAATAACCGCGATGCACGCGCGCACGTCGGCGGGCAGATCGAACTTTTCGAGGCGCGTGGCGATGGCCTTCGCGATGATCGCGGGCGACAGTTCGTAGTGCGCCGGCAGCAGCCAGTTGCCCATCGGCACCGACCATTCGCCGCCCGCGCCGTCTTTCTCGTCGAACTTGCCGTAGACGTGCGGACGTTGCACATCGGGCCAGTTATACAGTTCTTCCTTGATCGCGTATTCGAAAATCTGGCGCTTCTCTTCGACGACCAGAATTTCTTCCAGCCCCTTCGCGAATTCGTGCGCGCCTTGCGCCTCGAGCGGCCACACGCAACCGACCTTGTACCCTTGTACAAACGGATGCCGATTTGCGAGCACGTCGCGTCGTCGAGACCGAGGTCGGTCAGCGCCTGACGCACATCGAGATACGCCTTGCCGCCAGTCACGATGCCGAAGCGCGCATGCGGCGAATCGATTTCCACGCGATCGAGCTTGTTCGCGCGCACGTAGGCGAACGCGGCGTATCACTTGTAGTCGAGCAGACGCGCTTCCTGCACCAGCACCAGCGGCGGATCGGGCCAGCGGATATTCAGGCCGCCGTCGGGCATGGCGAAGTCGGTCGGAATCACGATCTTCGTGCGATGCTGGTCGATATCCACCAAAGCCGACGATTCGACCACATCAATCACGCATTTCATCGCGACCCAGAGACCTGAGTAGCGGCTCATCGCCCAGCCGTGCAGGCCGAGGCCGAAATCGAGATATTCCTGCACGTTCGACGGAAACAGCACAGGTAGGCCGCACGCCTTGAAAATGTGCTCGGACTGATGCGCGCGAGCGTCGACGATTTCGCGGCGAGATTCTCGACGGCCAGCACTAGCACGCCGCCGTGTCGAGTGGAGCCGGCGGAGTTGCCGTGCTTGAAGACATTGCCCGAACGGTCGACGCCCGGACCCTTGCCGTACCACATCGAAAACACGCTGTCGTACTTCGCGCTCGGACGGATACAGGTTGACCTGCTGCGATTCCCGTACGGCGGTGGCGGCGAGATCTTCGTTGACGCCCGGCTGGAACACGATCTGATGCCGGCGAGATGTTTCTTCGCCTTCCAGAGCGACTGGTCGAGACCACCGAGGGGAAACCGCGATAACCGGAGAAGCCGGCAGTATTGAGGCCGGCAGCCTTGTCGCGCTCCTGCTGGAACATCGCAGGCGCACCAGCGCCTGGATGCCGCTCATATACGCGCGGCCGCGTTCGAGCGTGTATTTGTCGTCTAGCGTGACGGATTTCAGGGCGGCTTCTAGCGAAGCGGCGTTCACGATGAAGTTGATCTCGCCCTGCCTATACAGCGTGACGTCCTTGTGCCGATGCTTCGCGATGGTGGTGAATCCCATCTGTTCGAACAGTTTGCCGAGCGCGACGGGGTCCGGGCGGTGTATTAGATGAACTCGAAGCCGTCGGTGCCGACGGGGTTGTCCCAGTTCGAGGCGGTCATGCATGTCTCCGTTTGTCATGGCCCAATATCGAGACAGTTTAGACAGTCGGTTCTGGCAAAAACTTGCGAAACAAAGCGGCACTTCCTACCATTGCGCACGATGCTGTCAAGCAAGACGAAATGGAGGCCGAAGCCGAACTGGATACGATAGATCGTCGCATCCTCGTAATTCTTCAGGAAAATGGACGGCTGTCAAATCAGGAGATCGCGGAGCGCGTGAATCTGTCGCCGAGCCCGTGTCTGCGGCGGATTCGCCGTCTGGAGGAAATCGGCGTGATTCGCGGCTATGTCGCGCTGCTCGACGCCAAGCGGCTCGGGCTCGGACTGCTCGCGTATATCAACGTGCGGCTGGAAAAGCGCGGCGGCACGCAGGCGCCCGCCGGCACGCCCAAGGCCAAACGCACGGCGATCTTTTCCGCGATGCCGTACGTTCATGGCCCGAAGTCGTCGCCTGCGACGCCATGATCGGCGAGATGGATTTCCTGCTGCGCGTACAAGTGCGTGACATGGACGACTTTTCACGCTTCGTTCAGGAGCAGTTGCTGCATCACCCTTTGGTGATTGACGTGCGCTCGAGCTTTTCGCTGGAGCGCATCAAGGAGACGACGGCGTTGCCACTGCGTTGAATCAGCAAGAAGCGAAAAGGGCAGCCGAAGCCGCCCCTCTCGCAACACACACGACTTCAGAAACTCACGCGGCATCCGCCGTCGGCATGAACGCCTGGAACACCTGCGACGCGCGATGCGCCTGACGCTTGATCGCGTAGTCGAACACGGCGGCCTGCTCCTGCAGCATTTCCGCCATGATGCTCGTCTGATCTGCCAGCGGCAGCGAGAGATACGCGTCCGCTTCGCCATAGGCATATTCGATCTTCATGCCCGAATTCGGCGGTGCGCTTGTCGCCTTCGGCGGGCAGATAGGTCAGATGTCCGACGCCGACCAGTTCCAGCGAATCGCCGAACACGGTGTCGTTGGCGAAGTTCAGGTTGCGGACGTAGTTCTCGATCACATAGTCCGGCACGATCTGGCCGAAGCGCAGCAGGCGGTCGTCCTCGTCGAGCGCGAGAAAATGCGCGCGCAGGCGATCGCGATCCGCGGAGGACAATTCGGCAAGCGCGCGGCGTCCGGCAGCAGACGATCGCTCGCGACGATCTGCTCGGCGTTGCGGTTGATGGCTGGTTCCACGGTATTCCTCCCTCATCTCGTTTGTACAGCGTGCTGCACAGCAAGATGATTTTACAGTATACTGCAAATTCAGGTACGTGAAAACCCTTAAAACCGCTGGAGTGAGCGTTCTAAACAGCTACGGAAAATGAAATAATTGATTTAATTTCAGATGTTTAGATGTTTTACGTAAACGCAACACACCCGCCAATCCGTACGTTGTTGTGCCGCAGCAATTACGCGTCGCCGCTCAGCTCGTGCTCGATCATGTCGACCACCTGCTCCGCGAACGCGCTGTAGCCGACGCTGTAGCCGAGCTTGCCGCCGAGTTTGAGCCAGGTGAACGTCCAGTTGATCATGCCGAAGACCATCATGGTAAGCGCGGTCTGGTTGTCTTTAGTGACGCGCTTCGGATACGCGCGCGCGCCAACTGACGCGCGAACGCCGCGACGTGGCGGCTATGCGAGGTCTCGTATTCGACGAGAAACGCGCGCACCAGATCCGCGAAGGCATCGCGTTCGGTGAGCCCCCGCCGCTGGCTGGCGCCTTCCACTCGCGATGATCAGCATCAACCGCTTGTTGTAGCGGTCAAGCAGATCGAACAGGATCGCTTCCTTGCTCTCTCGTAGTAGTGGTAGAGGCGCGCCTTCGACGTGCTCAGATAGCTCGTCTGCGCGAATTTCGTCGCGGCGAGTTCGAGAATCTGTTCGCGTTGTGTTTTTCATGATCAGGCGCTTTGGTACGGGCCATGTCGCAATGCTTTTATTTTGGATTTAGCGGCACATTTCTGCCTCGACGATCTCCGAAGGCGTGCTCTCCGAAGGCGTGCCGCGGATTTTAAGTCGACCGGCCGTGACGAGTTCCCTGCATCGCCAGAAGCCAACCGAATCGCTCAGGATAAAATCGAAGTCCTTCGCCATCGCTTCGCCGACGATTCTGCGCGCCGGCCGCCACTCGATGTCGGCCAGTTCCAGCAGCATCTCGTCGACGTCGTGCCACGCGCCGGACACCAGCATGTTGTCGCGCAGGCGGCGCGTGTCGGCGCTCGCGTATTTCGCTTCCTGCCACTCCAGCGCGAGCCGGCTGATACGCAGCACCGAAATCGGCGCGGCGCTCTGCAGCTTGGCCAGCAACTGATACGGCGAGAACATGCCGACGGCGGTCGCGCCGTCAGCCCGTCCCACACGGCCTGGCTCGACATCTTTCGCCGCGGTCGACAAATCGTCCTGATTCAGCTTTGCTTCGTTCAGACGCTGAGGCGCGTTGCGCAGGTGATAGGCGACACGGCGCAGCATCAGCTGACGCCGGCGCTTCGCCGCGCGCCAACCGCGCGAGCAGCGCCTGTTGGCCTTCGAGTTCGTCTTCGAAATCGAACGTGCTGTTGAGCACCTGACGCCAGAACGTCGCGCGAGCGAGGAATCGTCGATATCGCGCAGCGCCACCACGCGCTCGTCGCGCTCCGAAAACTTCAGCGCCTGCGTCAGGGATTGGGCCGCGAAATCGCCGTTCGCGACGTGAATCGTGTTCATCGTTGTCGGGCTGCCATGAAGATGTGAGGACCGCTCGGGCGGGCGGCCCTAGTCTAAGGCGATCGTCGTGCAAACGGATATGTATGGCCCGCCGCGCTGAGCATCGCTCGATGTGGCGTCGCGCCGTCGCAGCCGCAGGCGTCATCATCCGTTCACGCGCGTCGCGGCATCAGCTGCGCGGGTTGGCGAAATCCTCGGCGTCGACATCGTAACCGGACGGCTCCCAGCGCACCGCGAACAGCGCGGCCAGCCCGGCGAGCGGCGCGACCGCGATGATCCAGAACACCTTCGTGCCCAGCGCCGCCGACAGCACCGGGAACAGGAACAGCGAAACCGTGGAACTGGCGCGCATCAGCGTCTGATTGAAACCGCGACGCCCACGCCGCGCAGCGAGGTCGGATAGCTCAGCGAAGCGAAGGTCATGCTGTGCGACCCCGGCCCGATGCCCTGGCCGAGCAGGAACGCGGCGAGAAACGCGATCGCGATCACGACTGCGCGCCTGTTGCTGGCTTGCCGACGAGCGCGGCCAACTGGAAGAAGTAGCCGATCACGGTCAGATTCCACGCGCCGAATTTCGGCACGATGCGCACTGACACCAATCCGCCGACAAACGCGAAACAGAGATTGAGCGCGAGCGACGCCAGAATCGTCGTCAGCACGGACTGCGCAAGGAAGCTCGAAATGATCACCGGTAGGCCGAACGCCACGGCGTTGTACGCGAAGGACGACGCGATCGCGATGACTGTCGCCAGAACCGTGCGCCGCAGACACACGCCGAGCAGCAGCGCGCCAGAATTGCTCCACGTCGCGCGGCGCGGCTTCGGGGGCGTTCGCGGTTGCGGCAGTGGCCGCGTCCACGCGCACGTCGATGCCGTAGGAGCACTTGGGAATCTCGGCGGCGCCGGTCAAATCGCCCTGATTCGCCGCCCACACCCACACCGGCATTCGCTCATGTAGCGGCTGCGAATCATGATGATCGCGATGGCCGGCACGGCGCCGAAGCCGAGAATCAGCCACCATAGCCAGCCCGAATGATGCGCGGGCAACACCGCGTACAAGCCTAGCACCAGCAGGTAGGACACGCTGATCGCCGCGTACTAAGTCGGGCACCACATCGCGACGCGCGCGGCCTTGTTGCCACGGCCCTGCAAACGCGAAAACTCCGCGAGAAACGCCATCGCCACGGGCAAGTCGATGCCAACGCCCAGACCCATCACGAAGCGCGCGCCGCCGAGCACCCACGCGTTCGGCGCGAGCGCGCAGGCGATGGCCGCGACGACGAAAAAGAACATGTTGGCCATGAAAACGCGATAACGGCCGACCTTGTCGGTCAGATAGCCGCCGAGAAACGCGCCGATGATCGCGCCGAACGTGATCACACGGAGGCGACCAGGCCGGTGCCGGTCGGCGTCAGCGAGAACTCGCGCGATGTCCTTCACACCGAACGCGAGCGCGCCGAGATCGTAGGCGTCGAGAAACACGCCGCCGAACGCAATGGCGACGACCACGCGTGCGTCGTTGCCGAACGCGGCGCCGCGATTGACGAGCGACGAAACATCGGCGGCGCTGCGGATGACGGGACGCGAATCGACGGCGTCGGCCCGGACGGAAGTGCGCTCGGACGCGAGAGAAGCAGACATGATGAGGCTGATAGTAAAAAAGTTGTTGATGCAACGAATCGCGGGATCGAACTTGCGCGCTCGTCCGCGCCCTTGTTATTTAATGACTTACGAGGCGGGGCGCGGCTTTCGCGAGCGCGGGCTCTCGCGCGAATGCGACAATGTCGTCCCCTTTTTATTTCGAAGCGCAGAAAAGCATGTCGTCAGTGGATAGCGTCGAAACGGTGAATGTCGCGGTGATCGGCGGCGGCCCGACCGGTCTGATGGCGGCCGAGGCGCTGGCGGCCGGCGGCGCGCGTGTTGATGTCTTCGACGCGATGCCCTCGGTCGGACGCAAATTCCTGATGGTGGGCAAGGGTAGCATGAATCTCACGCATTCCGAGCCCGCCGATGCGTTCCGCGCCCGCTACGGCGCGCGAACATTGCGCCACTGCTCGACCGGTTCGATGTCGGCGCGTTGCGCGCGTGGGTGCGCGGTCTGGGCGTGGAGACGTTCGTCGGCAGTTCGGGCCGCGTCTTTCCGACCGACATGAAGGCCACGCCGATGCTGTGCGCATGGCTCTGCATCGGCTGCGTGCGTCGGGCGTGCGGCCACACATGCGGCATCGATGGCTCGGCTTCGCGGACGACGGCGCATCCGTTTCCTGCTTTTCGACGCCCGACGGCGAGCGGCGCATACGTCACGACGCGCTGATTCTCGCTGTCGGCGGCGCAAGCTGACCGCAACTCAGCTCCGATGGCGCCGCGCTCGCGCATCTCTGCACGCGCGGTGTGAGCGTCGCGCCGTTCGTGCCGTCGACTTGCGGCTTCGAAATCGACTGGAGTGCGCATTTTCGCGAGCGTTTCGCGGGAGAACTGCCCAAATCGGTGGCGATCGCGCCAAATGGCGCGGATGACTGGCACGTGGGCGAGTGTCTGGTCGCGGAGCACGGCATCGAGGGAAGTCTGATCTACGCGCTGTCGGCGTTGATTCGCGAGCGGATCGCGGCTTCCGGCGAAGCGGGCGCGAAGATCCTGCTCGACTTGACACCGCAACTTTCCGCCGAACGCGTGCACGACGAGGTGATGCATCCGCGCGGCGCGCGTTCGCTTTCGAGCCATTTGCAGAGCCGATTGCATCTGACCGGCGTGAAGTCCGGGCTGCTGCGAGAATGTCTGAGCAAAGACGAATTCACCGACGCCGAAACGCTCGCCGCGCGAATCAAAGCCCTGCCATTGCGGCTCAAGCACCCGCGCCCGATCGCCGAGGCGATCAGCAGCGCGGGCGGCGTCGCATTCGAGGCGCTGGACGCGTGCTCGATGCTCACCGCATTGCCTGGCGTGTTCTGCACGGGCGAGATGCTGGACTGGGAAGCGCCGACCGGCGGCTACCTTCTGACGGCATGTTTCGCCAGCGGGCTCGTAGCCGGCGAAGGCGCGCTAGCATGGCTTGGCGAGCGCGCCTTGCTTTCAGGCGGCCACTAGTACTACTACTGTGTCATAAGATCCCTGGCATTATAGGAACTTCTTTATCCTTTGCATGAGGAAGCGATGAACTGGGAGACATCGTTCGACGAGT
>LFJI01000135.1 GCA_001235855.1 Candidatus Burkholderia brachyanthoides | reverse complement strand
TCACGAAGCATTCTTGAAACTCGGCGGCTCACTCGTCTGTTGGAACGTCTTCAGCTATGCTAAATAGAGTTTTTGAACTGGCCTTGAACTGGCCTCTTAGGCCCGCCGCGATCTGCTCGCCGCTCACCTGCACGACCTCGAGCGGCTTGCCCGTGACGCGCCGTACCTGTTGCGTGATCTCGTCGCAGGATAATGCTTCGACGCCGGTTATCGTGTAGATCTGGCTGCCGGAGACGGGCGTATCGAGCGCCGCCGCGATGGCCTCCGCGATATCCTCCCGCGCGACATACGACGTTTTCCCGCCCCGCGTGGCGACATGCCGCCCATGCTTCGAGCGCATTGGGCAGTGCCCTGAGCAGGTTCTCCTGATACCAGCTATTGCGGAAAATCAGATACGGCAGGCCACTCGCTTTGATCGCGTGTTCGGTGCCCGCGTGATCCAGCGCGAAGCTCAGCAGCGAGCATTCCGGATTTGGGCAGCGACGTATAGGCAATGCGCTCGACACCGCATTGCGATGCTGCTTCAGCCGCGTGTCGGCGCCATCGAGCGCATCCGTTGAGATGATCAGCACCGTGCCGATGCCTTTGAACGACTGCGCCAGGCTCGCGGGATCGTCGAAATCGGCGGCGTGAACCTCGATGCCCCGCGCCGCGAGATCGGCCAGCTTCGCGGGATCGCGTGTCCCGGCGACGATGCGGTTCGCCGCAACGCCATGCGCCAGCAGATGCGAGATGACCAGGCAGCCCAGTTGACCGGACGCGCCGGTCACGAAAATCGTATTGCTCATCGTACTAACCTCATCTTGAGTGGTACTCTCAATTTGAGAGTACCTCGATGATTAGGCCTGTATCGCCATTCGTAAAGAAGGCAATTTTTCCGGAGATAGTTACCAAATGGGAACCACCCGGCGAACCATCAAGCCGCGGCCGGGGGCGCTGAAGTCCAGGCTGGACGCCGCGCGCGTCGAGTATGGTGCGATCACGAACTGCCCCGTGCGCGACGTCATCGATGTGATCAGCGGCCGCTGGAGTTCGCTCCTGCTGATGGCGCTGGCCGAGCAGCCGCATCGCTTCGGCGAACTGCGCCAGCTGGTGCCGGATATCTCGTAGCGCATGCTCACGCAGACGCTTCACGAGTTGCAGCGCGACGGCTATGTGCATCGCGAATTGTTTCCGACCAAACCGCCCGGCGTCGAATACAGCCTGACCGAACTCGGCCATTCCCATGTTCGACGCCATGCACGGGCTGCTGCAATGGGCGGAAGACAATCACGGCGCGGTCACGGCCGCGCGTCAGAGCTTCGATAGCGAGCGAGAATCCGCTTAAGGCATGGCATCGGCCCGGGCGCGCGCCGGACCGGGCCCGTCGCGTGTTACTGCGCCCCGGACGACGTGCCGTCAGATTGCAGGATCGGATGCGACTGCCCCGGGATCGGCCAGCCGCGATCGTCGGTCGGCACGAGTTGCGTCTGGAACGCGACGAACAGCGCCTGAAACTTGCCATCCACTTCCATCATTACCGCACCGTCC
This sequence comes from Candidatus Burkholderia brachyanthoides, assembly GCA_001235855.1. GTDB lineage: Bacteria > Pseudomonadota > Gammaproteobacteria > Burkholderiales > Burkholderiaceae > Caballeronia > Caballeronia brachyanthoides. The sequence continues at coordinate 6,068 of LFJI01000135.1, read as the reverse complement.
TGAGACACGCCGTTCTCGTTCGAATAGTCGCGTATCTTGCTGCCCTTCCCCGGCTTTGGATTGCCCTGATTCATGTGCGTTTCGTGCAAGCCATCCTTGCTCGGTTCGAACAGGAAACCGAAGCCGTACACGGTCACCTCTTTCTTAGACTTCCAGCCGAGCCGGTTGTCCTTGTACGTAAGCGTCGGATACACGAAATCGATGCCTTGCACCGACATGTCCAGTTCCAGCATGTCGTTGAGCAGCGCGTTGATGTCGTTCTCCTCATGCGTGGTGTCGAGCGAAATCGGGCGCATGCTGGAAAGATCGACAAACCCTTCGTCGTGCACATAGTCGAGCGTCGGAAAGTTCGAGGTGGCGACACCCAGCGCGAGCTTGTTGAGATCCGCCGTCATCGGATGCTGAAACTGTTCGTTCCATGCATACAGCACGAGATAACCCGCCGGACCTGTCAGCGAGCTATCCGACTTGACGTTCGTGACGATGCGGAACTCGCGGCCGTTCTGATCTTCGCTGACGATCACATAATGCGGGTCGCCTTTGTAGCCCTTCAGAAAGGGAACGCCGAGCTTGACCGTGCCTTTGAAGCATACGTATTCGTTGCTTGCCATGAAGCAGCGCCTCCTGAGATGAGCCCTTATTTGATACGCGCTGTATGACAACGTTCCGGTCAATGCTTTCGATTACATCGTCCGCTGTCATGGCGCAGTCATGTCGATGGCAATAACATCTGCTGACGAGCGCACATGAGCGCATCGCTTCCCCACCCGGAGACATACGTATATGGTCACGAAGAACCCGCAGGACTCCGCATCGCTTGCATCGCGCCGAGGTTTTCTGAAGCTCGCGGGCGCATCCGGCATCACCACGGCGGCGAACGTTATGAGCATGTCGGCCGCCGGCGCCGCGACCGCCGCGCCCGAGCAGATTCATCTGACCTGGGGCGAGGACCCGGCGCGCGAAGTCGTGGTGAGCTGGGTGTCGCTTGCGCAGGCGGGTCAAGCCGCGCGTTCGCCTGACCTCGCACGAAGGCCACGCGCATACCGTTCACGCGGTGCAGCGCACCTACACCGACGGCCTGAACGGCGAGATCGTCTGCACGATCTGCATCCCGATACGACGATCAATACGAGATCACCGCCGAGAACGACGGCAACGCGGGCCAGCCGTTCTCCGCGAGCTTTCGCACCGCGCCGCGCGGACGCCGCAAGTTCCGCTTCACGAGCTACGGCGACCTGGCGACGCCGAACGTGAGCTGGGTGTTGTCGACGCTGCAGAGCGGTTATGCGGTGAAGGCCGTCGAGCGTTTCGAGCCGCTGTTCCATCTGCTCAACGGCGACCTCTGCTATGCGAACCTGAACCCGGCGCATCAGCCCGAAGTGTGGCGCGACTTCGGCAACAACGCGCAGGGCTCGGCCGCGAATCGTCCGTGGATGCCCTGCCCCGGCAATCACGAGATCGAGTTCAACAACGGCAAGCAGGGCTTCGATTCCTATCTGACGCGCTACACGCCGCCCGACAACGGCACGCATTTTCCGGGGCGCTGGTACAGCTTCCGCGTGAGCACCGTGCTGTTCGTTTCGCTCAATGCGGACGACGTCATCTATCAGGACGGCGGCGCGTTCGTCGCCTATCCCGCGCCGCTCACGCCGGCAGCGAGCACGGGCAATCCGCCGATCGAACCGGGCACGTCCTATCTAGGTGTGCGGCTACAGCAACGACGAACAGACGCGCTGGCTCGAACGCACGCTGCGCGAGGCATCGCACGATGACGGCATCGACTGGATCGTGGTGCAGATGCATCAGGACGCACTCAGTTCGTCGAAGACCGGCAACGGTTCCGACAATGGCATCCGCGAAACATGGCTGCCGCTGTTCGACAAGTACGGCGTCGATCTCGTGCTGTGCGGACACGATCACGACTACGAGCGCAGCCATCCGGCGCACGGCTGCAATCACGGCGCGGGCCGCGACGCGAAGACCGGTGCGCCTGTCGAGACGCTGCAAGCGCGTCCGGTCGTGACCTCGCAACGCGCGAACGATCCGATCGATACGTCGAAGGGCACCGTGCACCTGATTCTCTGCGGCGGCGGCACGAGCGCGCCGCTCGACGTGTACGGCACCGATCCCGGCAACGGCCTGCCGCAGGCAATGGTGTTCACCAAGCCGAACCGGCCGGTGGCGAGCACGACGACGGCGGGCGCGTTCGTGCGTCCCACCGCCGATGCCGTCGAGGATGCGATCTGGTCCGCGCAGCGCGACACGGGCACGGGCTAAGGCATCGCCGTGTTCGATGTGGAACCGGGCGAGCGCGGCGGCAAGACGTCGATCACGATGAACTACTACCACGCGCCCGGCGCCGATCAGACGCCGACCGCCGACTACGATCTGTTCGAAACCATCGTGTTCGAAAAGGGTTGCCGTCGTTGAGCGTGTGACAAAGTGAAGCAGAGGCGCATCACGCGCCTTCGATCACCACCTTGCCGAAGTGGCCGCCCGATTCGAGGAACGCATGCGCATCGGCGGCTGCATCGAACGCAAAGGTGCGATCGATGCAGCCGCCGATGCGGTGGCCTGCCCGATCGCGCGCACGGCGGCGGCGAGATTGGCCGTCAAGCCGCTCTGATTGCCGATCATGCGCGCTTCTTCGTCATCACGGGCAGCACCGGCATGCTCACCTCCATTCCCGCGACGAAGCCGATCACGAAGATGGTGCCGTCGATCGCGGCCGCATTCACCGAGCGCGGAAAGTTCGCGCCGCCCACCGTTTCCACGATCAGGTCCGCGCCGAGTCCGTCGGTTGCGTCCAGCACGGCGGCGTCCCAGTCCGGCGTGGTGCGGTAGTTGACGGTCACGTCCGCACCCATCGCGCGCGCTCGAAGCTTCTCATCCGATGACGACGTGACGATCACGCGCGCACGCCGCCTTCGCGAGACTGAGCTCGAACAGGCTCACGCCGCCCGTGCCCTGCGTTACGAACGTCGACCCCGACCGCACGTCGCCCGCGACGATCGCGTTCCATGCCGTGGTCGCCGCGATGGGCAGCGTCGCGGCCTGCGTGAAGGACAACGCATCGGTCATTTTCACCAGCGCGCTCGCGGGCACCACCGCGTATTCGGCGAGCAACCCGGGGAAGGTCACGCCGCACAGCCGCTGGCCGGTCAACGGCGTGAGCGACCCGCCCGCCCAATCTACGATCAGCCCCACGATCACGCGCTCGCCCACGCGCCATCCGCGCACGCGATCGCCCATCGCGACGATCTCGCCCGCACCGTCGGTGCCGGGCACGAAAGCGTCGTCGTCCGCCTGGCCGAACTGGCCGCGCGCCACCGCGAGATCCAGATAGTTGAGCGCCGCCGCGCGAATTCGGATCAGCACTTCGTCGCCATGCGGCTCGGGCGTCGGCTTGTTCGCGAGCGTGAGCGCATAAGCGCTGACCGGTCTTCAAATGAAATGCCTTCATGACATGCTCCTGTCGTTTTTCGGAGCCTTCATCGTAGCGATACGACACCTCTATAATTTATCGGATTAGCAGAACATTCCTGCATGGAGTGCATCAATGGATAGTGTCGAAGCGGACCAGACCCAGGCGTTCCTCGCCATGCTGAAGACCGGCAGTTTCACCGCGGCGGCGCGGAAAATCGGGCGCGACGACTCGGTCGTCTCGCGGCGCATCGCGCAACTCCGAGGCGCAGCTCGGCATCCAGCTGCTGGAACGTTCCACGCGCCGCGTATCCGTCACCGAAGCCGGCGCGCGCTATCGCGAACGCGTGCGCGAGGCGTGGGACATCTTGCGCACCGCCGAAGACGAAGCGTGCTCGCTCGCCACGACGCCGCGCGGGCTGCTGCGCATCAGCCTGCCCGCCGGTTTCGGACGGTTGTGGATTGCGCCGCATCTGCCGGAGTTTCTCGCGTGCTATCCGTCGCTCGATGTCGAATGCACCTTCACGGACCGCTATGTCGATCTGATCGGCGAGCGTTATGACGTCGGCGTGCGTATCGGCAAGCTGGAGGACAGCCGGCTCGTCATCAGGCCGATTGTCACGACCCAGCGTCTGCTATGCGCGGCACTGGGTTATCTGTCCGAATACGGACGTCTACGCGATCCCGTCGATCTCGCGCGGCATAAATGCATCGGCTTTTCACGGCTGTCGACGCATCCGGTCTGGCATCTGCGGCGCGGCGATACGCTGCGCGCGGTGCGCATCAACGCGCGCATGACCACCGACGATATCGATTCCGTACTGCACGCGGCGCGCACGGGCGTTGGCATCATGTATGCGACGAACTGGCTCGTCGGGCCGGAATTGCAGAGCGGCGCGCTGGTACGCGTGCTGCCGGGATGGACCGTCGATGCGGGCAAGCAATTGAGCGTAGTGCGCGCATCGTCGAAACATGCGGCAGCGAAAACGCGCGCGTTCGTGGATTGGATCGCGGAGATTTTTGAAACGCCGCCTTGGGAGAATGCGGCCAAGCCGCGCCGGCGCACGAAAAAATAGCAGATTTGACGCGTTTCGTGCTGCGTTGCAGGTATTCATCGAACCTTCGGAAACGCGCCATGAAGATCCGCGCCATGAAGATCCACTTTTTGTCCGCGCTATTCGTGCTCGCCGCGCTGCCGCTTTCCGCGTCTGCTGCGTCTTCCATCGACGGGTATCAGTGGCATAACCGCCTTTTGATCGTCTTCGCGAACGATGCCGCCTCCGTGCCGCTTGCCCAGCAACGCGCCTTCGCCGACGAGGGACGCGCGCGCTACGCCGAACGCGATCTGGTGCCGGTCGAAGTGATCGGCAACGACGTCAAGGGCACGAGCGAGTCCGCCGCTGCCTTGCGCCAGTGCTACGGCGTGGCGGCGAATATGTTTCGCGTGCTTCTGATCGGCAAGGACGGCGGTGTGAAACTGCAATCGGCCGAGCCGATCGATCCGCAACGCATTTTCGGCACCATCGACGCCATGCCGATGCGCCGCGAAGAAACGCAACGCGCGCCGAAGTCCTGATTGAACCGGCCGCGTCCAGCACGTTTGACGGCGTCCTGCCAACCTCGCTCCGACTCGCTCCGATATTCGTTGCGCACAGCGCAAAAACCGTTTCGAGTAGCAGCCAGCATGAGCGATTCATCCGACCACGTGCCGCCGCAGGTATGGACCTGGGATCAGGAGAATGGCGGTCAGTTCGCCAGCATCAATCGCCCGGTCTCCGGCCCGACGCACGAGAAGCCGCTGCCGGTGGGCGAGCATCCCCTGCAACTGTATTCGCTCGCCACGCCGAACGGCCAGAAGATGACGATCCTGCTCGAGGAACTGCTCGCGCTCGGCCACAAAGGCGCGGAATACGATGCCTGGCTCATCCGGATCGGCGGCGGCGACCAGTTCGGCAGCGGCTTCGTCGATGTGAATCCGAACTCGAAGATCCCCGCCCTACTCGACCGCAACAGCCCGACGCCGGTGCGCGTGTTCGAGTCCGGCACCATCCTGCTGTACCTCGCGGAGAAGTTCGGCGAATTCGTGCCAGGCGACTTCGCGGAGCGCGCCGAGTGCCTGTCATGGCTGTTCTAGCAGATGGGCAGCGCGCCCTATCTCGGCGGCTTCGGGCACTTCTATGCGTATGCGCCCAGCAAGATGGAGTATCCGATCAACCGTTTCGTTTCGCGATGGAAACCAAGCGGCAGCTCGATATGCTGGACAAGCGGCTCGCGGAGCAGAAGTACATTGCGGGCAAGGATTACACCATCGCCGATATCGCGATCTTTCCGTGGTACGGCGGGCTGGTGAAGGGCTGGCTGTACGGCGCGGGCGATTTCCTCACCGTGCATGAATACACGAATCTGCTGCGCTGGGCCGGGGCCATCGGGGCGCGTCCGGCGGTGAAGCGCGGGCGCATGGTGAATTGCGTGTCGGGGGAATTGTCGAGTCAGTTGCACGAACGGCACGACGCATCCGACTTCGACACGCGCACGCAGGACAAGCTTGCGTCCTGATTCGATACCTGGTGTATTGGCTTAATGCTGACTACAAAGGTTTCCCAGTCAGCGCAAGCTCCATAAACTTTGCGCTGCGTGTTTCCATC
>LFJI01000134.1 GCA_001235855.1 Candidatus Burkholderia brachyanthoides | reverse complement strand
CATGCAAAAGACAAGATGTAAACACATTTCATCGAATGAAAACAGACCCTAGGATATCCGTCATGGTTCTGCGCTGTCTGCTGGCCGTCAGGTAGCGCGCGCTGGCATGGTCGGGGTGCATCGAGCAGGCGGCGCGGGCGCTGTGCGTGAGCGGGCCGGGTTGCTGAAGCGGGGCATTTTGCCATAAATGCCGGAGCGCCCCGGCTGGGCGATGATAGAATTTTAGTATCGAAGAGGCGCTTTCCATCCGTCTCGCGCATCTGATTCTCGATCACGTTGCCGTTCATCCCTTTGCCCACATTCCGCCTTTCACAAGCATGTCATTCCGGCTCCGCCGCTGAATCAGCGACGCGCCGGAAGTCGCCTTTGCGCGCCGTATCGGTTCTATCGGCTTTGTTCGCGCTGACATCGGTCGCGTTCGCGCCACATGCGGCGCTGGCGCAGACGCCCAATCCGATCGATCCGACCACCGCCGTGCGCGCGCAGCCGCTCGACGCTGCATTCTCCGCGAACGCTACACAGGACACCACGCAGAGCGCCGACGACGCTTTGCGCGCCGACTTCGAGCGTCGTCAGAAGGCGCTGAACAAGCGAACCGCGGAGAACGACTACCAATATGGCTTGAAAGCGCACGACTGCTACAGCGACTTCTTCGTCAATCATTGCCTGACCAAGGCGCGCGACCAAATGCGCGAGACGCGTCAGGCGATTCGCGCGGACCAGCTCGCACTCGATGACGAACAGCGCGCGGAACGCGCGAAGGAGCGCGATCAGCAGACGGCGCTCAAGCAGGCGCAGTACGATGCAGGAGCGCCGCAGCGCGCCGCCAACGAAAAGGCGAACCAGCAGGCCTTCGACGAAAAGCAGCGGCGCAACGCGTTGGCCGCCGCGCAGCGTCAAGCCGAAGCGCCACAGCGTGCCGCGAATCAGGCGGCGTACGAGCGCAAGCAGGCGGATTACCAGAAGCAGCTCGACGACGCCCGCGCGCGTGGCGTACAGGATGCGCAGGAACGCGAGCAAAAGGCCGAGCGCTACGACCAGAAACAGCGGGACGCGGCGCAGCATCGCGCGGAAGTCGAGGCGCGTCAGCAGGAAGCGGCCCGCAAGCAGCAGGAAAAGGCGCAGCAGAAACAGCAGCGCCAGGAACAGTTGAAGCAACAGCAGCAGGACCAGTAGCATCGTCGCGACAGGCACGGTGGTTCGGGCGCGCCGCATTCCGCGAACGTGCCGGACCGATCCAGGCGATGAAGGATGAAAGGAGGCAAGCATGCAGCAGCGCTTGAACGCACCCCGACAACCTACCGTGGATGCATCCATGATTCGCGATCGCATTGCGCAATTGCAGGAGGAGCATCACGGTCTGGATGCGCTGATCGACCGGCTGGCCGGCAGCGACGATCTGGAACTGAGGCGCCTGAAAAAGCGCAAGCTCAAGGACACCATCCTGTTGCTGCAACTGGATTCCGACATGCATTGAGCCGAACGCACCGAGTGCGGCGCGCCTGCCACGGTCCACCGACCGGGGCCGCCGGCCGTTGCTGCAAGACTCCGCAGGATCCGATCTGTTTTGAATTCACCCGATCAACCCGTACAAACCGCCCAGCCTAACGACAAGGTCGCCGCGCCGCTCGCCCTGACCGACAAGCGCCGCACCGAGCTCGACGCGATTTTTTCGGCCGATGGCTTGCTCGCGCGCGCCATCGACGGTTATCGTCCGCGCGCGTCGCAGATCGACATGTCCCGCGCAGTCGCCGCCGCGATGGAAGCGTCCGGCCGCGCCATGTCCGAGCCCGCGATGTTCGAGGCGCAGCACCGTCCCGCGCGCAAGCTCAGGCCGTCCGACAAGCCCTATGCGCCCAATGAAGAGCTGAAAGAAGACATCGGCATCGCCACTGCGAAGACGGCCGTCGATGGCGGCGAGAATACGTTGATCGTCGAGGCGGGCACCGGCACCGGCAAGACATATGCCTATCTCGTGCCCGCAATGTTGTGGGGCGGCAAGGTCATCGTCTCGACCGGGACGAAGCATCTGCAGGATCAGCTTTTCCAGCGCGATATCCCGACCGTGCGCGATGCCCTCGCGGTGCCGGTATCGATCGCGATGCTCAAGGGCCGCGCGAACTACCTGTGTCACTATTATCTGGAGCGCACGGCGGACAACGGCCGCCTGCCAACGCGCCAGGACGCATCGCATCTGCAGGAGATCGTGCGTTTTGCGAAGATCACGCGCACCGGCGACAAGGCCGAACTCGCGAGCGTCCCGGAAAATTCCCCCGTCTGGCCGATGGTCACGTCCACGCGCGACAACTGTCTCGGCCAGGAATGCCCGCATTACAAGGAATGTTTCGTGATGCAGGCGCGCAAGGAGGCGCAGCAGGCGGATATCGTGGTGGTGAATCACCATCTGTTTTTCGCCGATGTGATGCTGCGCGACACCGGCATGGCCGAACTGCTGCCGACGGCGAATTCGATCATCTTCGACGAAGCGCATCAGTTGCCCGAAACCGCGACGCTGTTCTTCGGCGAAACGCTCTCGACCACGCAATTGCTGGAACTGGCGCGCGATTCGGTCACGGAAGGCTTAAGCCACGCCCGCGACGCCGCTGACTGGACCAAGCTCGGTGCGGCGCTAGAGCGCGCCGCGCGCGACGTGTGCCTCACGTTCAAGGAAGATTCGGCGCGTTTCTCGCTCGGTCAACTGGCCGACAACCATCCGCTGTTCGATGCGCTCGACACGCTCGAGGCGCAGCTCGACGCGCTCACCTCGGCGCTTGCGTCGCACGGTGAGCGCGCGGAGTCGTTGCAGGCGCTGGTGCGCCGCGCACGCGAATTGCAGGGGCTGCTGTCCGGCTGGACCACGCCGCCGACGCCGCTCGAGCGCGCGGTCGTGCAAAGCGAGGAGAGCGCCGCCGCAGCCGCGAAGGAAGAACCGAACGAAATGGTGCACTGGATCGAAGTGTTTTCGCACACGGTCCAGCTGCACGAGACGCCGCTGTCCGTCGCGCCGATTTTCGCGAAACAGCGAGCGGGCGTGCCGCGCGCGTGGATCTTCACCTCGGCGACGCTGTCGGTGCGCGGCGACTTCACGCACTACGCGGCGCAAATGGGCCTCAACGCGCGTCGCTCGATGACGCTGCCAAGCCCGTTCGATTACCCGACGCAGGGTCTCCTGTACGTGCCGCGCAATCTTCCGCAGCCGTCCTCGCCGCAATTCACCGATGCCGTGTTCGACGCCGCGCTGCCGGCGATCGAAGCCGCCGGCAGCGGCGTCTTCGTGCTGTGCACGACGCTGCGCGCGGTGGAGCGCATCTCGACGCGTCTGCGTGACACGATCGACCGGCGCGGCTGGGACAGTCCGCTGCTCGTGCAGGGCGATGCAAGCCGCACGGAATTGCTCGACCGTTTCCGCGCCTACGGCAACGCGATACTGGTCGGCAGCCAGAGTTTCTGGGAAGGCGTGGACGTGCGCGGCGATGCGTTGTCGCTCGTCGTCATCGATAAACTGCCGTTCGCGCCGCCCGACGATCCGGTGCTCGCCGCGCGCCTCGACGCGTTAACCAAGAAGGGACTCAGCCCGTTCGCGGTGCACCAGTTGCCGCAAGCCGTGATCACGCTCAAGCAGGGCGCGGGACGTCTGATTCGCGCGGAAACGGATCGCGGCGTGTTGATGATCTGCGATACGCGGCTCGTCGATAAGCCCTACGGCCGGCGCATCTGGCAAAGCCTGCCGCCGTTCAAGCGCACGCGCGAAATCGACGTGGTGCGCGCGTTCTTCAGCGAATCAATCGCCCGATGCGGCGGTCGAACTGGCCGAGTGAACGCCAAGGTGATGCGCAGGCCTGAGTGAGGATCACTGAATATCGACCGCAAAAACGAAAGCGGCTGGCGATGAAGCTAGCCACTTTTGCATTCAGACCCGCGCGATCCTTACCAGATCTGATACCACGGCTTTTCCGCCGAGACGCGGCACTTGCCGGTCACATACGGGCTATCCAGGAACGTCGCGGCGAGCACGCGCTTGGTATCGTCGGCGAGTTGCGGCTGATCGAGGCGCTGGTACGACAGCATCATGATGTGCAGCGCGTCTTCGGTGGCCGGCGCATTCTTGTACTCGCGGATGGCCAGTTGTGCGCGGTTGATCGCGGCCACGTACGCGCCACGGCGATAGTAATAATCGGCCGCGTGCACTTCGTGCGAAGCCAGCGCGTTCACGATGTAGCGCATGCGCTGCGCGGCGTCCGGCGCGTATTTGCTCTGTGGATATTTATCGACCACGACCTTGAACGCGTCATACGACTCGCGCAGCGACTTCGGATCGCGCTCGCTCATGTCCTGGCCGGAGAAGCGGTCGAACAGTCCGAGGTCGTCGTTGAAGTGGATCATGCCCTTCAGATAGTACGCGTACGAAATCTCGGGGTGATCCGGGTGCAGCTTGATGAAGCGGTCGATGGCCTGGTCGGCGGCGGCGGTTTCGCCGTCCTTCCAGTTGCAGTACGCGACGTTGATCTGCGCCTGCTGCGCAAAGTGGCCGAACGGGTCGCGGCCTTCGAGTCCCTCGAAGTACTTCGCGCACTTGCCCCAGTCGCGGCCATCGAGCGCGTCCTGGGCCTCCGTATATAATTTGTTGTTATTCCAGGTCGCCGTTTCATCGGTTTTCTCGGGCAGGCCATGACAGGCCGTCACGAGCGCGACGCTCGCGGCCAGCGCCAGATACTTGATCGATTGCTGCATCGATTGAGGAATGGTGTTGAAGGCTCGCATCTGTGCTTGCTGTTCCTAGCTGATTCTGTGTCTAGCCGTTTTCCGGCGCGGAGAGATTCCGCGAGGTTTATAGGTCGGCAACGCGGTCCCCAACGAAGAGGCACAGTATTCACGCAATGATCGAGCGTTGCCGGCACGCCGACCCATCCGACCCGACTGACCTCGCGGGCTTTTCCGCGTGGTGTTCCCCGTTGCATCTCGTCCCAAATGACCCGCTCAAATACTCGACGCACCAAAGATCAACTTAAAGATTATAGCCCAAGCGATTTGCGCGACGACGCAGTCCCGGCTGACGATAAGCCTTCGGCCACTGTTTCCGATATCGCGCGCGACGAGTCGCCGCGTACCACGCAGGTGCCCGACGCGCTCGCCGGCGAACGTCTCGACAAGGTGCTGGCGAAGGGTTTTCCCGAATTTTCGCGCAGCCGTCTGCAGGGCTGGATCGAGGAAGGCCGCGTGCTGGTCGACGGCGAGCGCGCGAAAGTGCGTCAGGCCGTGCCGCTCGGTGCGACCATTTCTCTCGTGCCGGATCTCTTGCCCGAACATCTCGCATTCACGCCGGAGCCGGTGCCGCTCCATATTGTCTACGAAGACGACACGCTCGTCGTGATCAACAAGCCGGCGGGCATGGTCGTGCATCCGGCGGCGGGGAACTGGAGCGGCACGCTGCTCAATGGCCTGCTGCATCGCTACGGCGAGGCGGCGGCAGGGCTGCCGCGCGCGGGCATCGTGCATCGACTGGACAAGGAGACGTCGGGCCTGATGGTCGTCGCGAGCACGCTCGAAGCGCAGACCGACCTCGTGCGCCAGTTGCAGGTGCGTACCGTGAAGCGCCGCTACGTTGCGTTCGTGTGGGGCAATATGCCAGACGACGGCACCATCGACGCGCCCATCGGCCGCGATCCGCGCGAACGCACGCGCATGGCGGTGGTGAAGACTGCCTCGGGCAAACCGGCACGCACGCATTTCCGCACCATCGACCGCACCACGTGGCACGGCCAGCCGGTCAGCGCGATCCATTGCGATCTGGAAACCGGCCGCACGCATCAGATTCGCGTGCATTGCGCGCATATCCAGCATCCGCTGCTGGGCGATCCGGTGTACGGCCACGCGCGCGGCAAGCGCTCGGTGCGGCCGCTGCCCAATGGCTTCGCGCGGCAGGCGCTGCATGCGTGGCGGCTCGGGCTGATTCATCCGGCGACGGGCAAGAAAGTGCACTGGCGCGCGGACGTGCCGGCCGACATCGCGGCGCTGTCGGCCGAACTGGGTTTCGGTCGTGACGATGACATGGACTTCGACGAAGATGACGATTTCGTCGAAGTCTACGAAATGGGCGAAGGCGACGGAGACTGGGACGACGAAGATTACGAGGACAACAAAGCATGACCGATGAGCGCGCCGCACACACCGCGTTGGGAACCGAAGATTGTTTGTGGCCGCAGTGGCGCGTCGCGCCGCGCGTGCAGGCGTTCGTGACGACGCGCGCGGGCGGCGTGAGCGGCAGCCTCTACGATGGCGGCGCGCCGGGCGCGGGCGGTCTCAATCTCGGGCTTTCGACTGGCGACGCGCCCAATGCCGTGCACGAGAATCGCCGCCGCGCGATCGCGTCGACGGGCGCACCGGAAGCGGCGTGGCTTTCGCAGATCCACAGCGCACAGGTCGAGGACGCGGCCGACGTGCTCGCGCGCCGCGCGCAAGGCGAAGCCATCCGCGCGGATGCCAGCGTGACGGATCGGGCGGGCGTGGTCTGTGTGGTGATGGCGGCGGATTGCCTACCCGTGCTGTTCTGCGACGACGAAGGCCGCGCGGTCGGCGCGGCTCACGCGGGCTGGCGCGGACTCGCGGCGGGCATCGTCGAGACGACCGGCGAACGGGTGGCGCGGCTCGCTCATGTCCCGGCGTCCGGCCTGAATGCGTATCTCGGACCGGCCATCGGGCCGTCGGCGTTCGAAGTGGGCGAGGATGTGTTCGACGCATTCACGTCGGCGTCGAATGCAGCCCAGCGCGACGCAACCGCCGCCTGTTTCAAACCGACCAGTACGACGGGAAAATATCTCGCCGATATATTCACGCTTGCTCGCTTGCGACTCACATCGATCGGCGTGGCGGCATCGCGCATTCATGGCGGCACGCATTGCACGGTGACGGAAAAAGCGCGCTTCTATTCCTATCGGCGCGATCGCGATACGGGCCGCATGGCCGCCTTCATCTGGCTCGCCGACGACGCCTGCTAAACATGACGATCGACATTAATCGGACGCTTTTCATCGTTATTTCGCAATCTTCAAAACCAACCCCCGTGGCATGCAATATTTCGCATGGGGGAAAACGATAATTAAAAAAATATCGCGCTGCTTCAAAATCGGGGCAAAGCATTGACATGCTTGACGCTTAAGCGGAAGAATGTTCCTGGAATTCATCCAATCGGGCACGGCGTGGCAAGGGCGATACTTGCCACGCGCGAGAGGGCGCACCAACGCTTGCACGCTGGTCGAAACAAGCCCGGCGATGCCTGCATCAGCAATCAGTCTTGCGAGACTCACAGGTCAATGGCGGGTATGTATGGCTTCCAAAAAATCTTCCTCCTCTTCCCGCTCCCCCCGCTCCCGTACCGCCGACAGCACTTCGGCTCAAGGCTCTGCCGATTCGACCGGCGTACAGCAGGCGTTCGATCACTGGTTCAACGCGTGGTGCACCGTCGCCGATCCCGTGTGCAAGGGGCGAAGTTCGCACAAACCCCGAATCTTCAGCCGAATGCGGCGGGGGGTGCCGCCCGCCGCGGCCTCACCCCCCCCCCTCGCCCAATTTTTTAAACCCCTTTCCGCAGCGGTCGCGAAGGGCAAGCCCCACGGGGTTTCCAACGG
>LFJI01000133.1 GCA_001235855.1 Candidatus Burkholderia brachyanthoides | reverse complement strand
TCACATCTTCGGGAGATTAAACAGATGTCCATATTGCTGTGCTACCTCAAATGTTCTATGACACAGTAGTACTAGAGCGCAAGGCCGACACCGGCGCGAAAGACCTGGCGGTCAGCTTCGACGACCTCGGCGTTGACTCGCTCTTCGTCGACGAGGCACACGAGTTCAAAAACCTCTTCATCACGACCACGCTCAGCAGCGTGTCGGGTCTCGGCAATCTTGCCGGGTCGGAAAAGGCGTTCGACCTGTTCGTGAAGTGCCGCTACCTGCAGCAGCGTAACGACGGGCGCGGTGTTTTCTTCGCCACAGGCACGCCAATCAGCAACACGATCGCTGAGATCTACACCATGCAGCGCTACCTGCAGTACGACGAGTTAAAGGCGTGCGGCATTGTCCACTTCCACTTCGATGCGCGGGCGTCCACCTTCGGGCAAGTCGTCACGGGCTGGGAGCTTGACGCTACTGGCGTCAACTACCGCTTGAACAGTCGGTTCTCGAAGTTCCAGAACGTGCCCGAGTTGATCTCGTTGTACCGCACGTTCGCCGACGTCATTACGAAGTCGGACCTCGATCGCCAGGCGGAGGAACGCGGTACACGTTTCCCGGTGCCGAAGATCAAGGGCGGGCGGCCGCAGCAGAACATCATCGTCGAGCGATCGGAGGCGCAGGCGCTGTTCATGGGCATACAAACGCCAGTGCTCGACGACAAGGGCGAGGCGGTCCTACGCGGCGACGGGATGCCTCTCAAAAACTGGAACAGCGGCTCCATCATTCACCGAATGGAGAATCTGCCCAAGGACCCACGCCTCGACAATCCTCTCAAAATCACCAACGACGCGCGCAAGGCGGGCCTCGACTTTCGTCTCATCAACGCCAATGCGATCGACGATCCCGGCAGCAAGATCAACACGGCGATCGACAACATCACAACATCTATTGCATATGGGAGGCATGGCAAGACCGCAAAGGCACCCAACTCGTGTTTTGCGATCTGTCGACTGAAGAAGGCCGCGCCGGTCATACCGGCAGACGCCGACGACAAGACCGAGACCAACGACGAAGCGCCCAGCATCTCGATGGACGAGTTGCTGGCCAGCAACGCCGCCTTTTCCGTCTACGACGACATCAAGGCGAAGCTGATCGCGCGCGGCGTGCCCGAGCACGAGATTCGCTTCATCCATGAAGCGACGACGGACCTGCAGAAAGCGAAGCTGTTCGACGACATGAACCCCGCGGCCACTCGCGCATCATGCTCGGTTCGACTGCGAAGATGGGCGCCGGCACCAACGTTCAGCGACGACTCGTCGCCGAACACCATCTCGACGCACCGTGGCGGCCGAGCGATCTGGAGCAACGTGAAGGCCGTATTCTGCGGCAGGGCAATCTCTTCTACGAGGAGGACCCGGACAATTTCGAGGTCGAGATCCTGCGCTATGCGACCAAGCAGACCTACGACAGCCGCATGTGGCAGACGATCGAACACAAGGCCGCTGGCATCGAGCAGTTCCGGAAGGGCGACAGCCTCCAGCATGTGATCATAGCCTCGAAAGCCGCGTTGGTTGGCTCGCCGATGCCGACAACGCGCCGATCGCGCGGTCGCACGATGGAACCGCGAGATTGAGATCCGCGACGGGGCAACGACGGAGCAATTCCGGTTCGAAACAAAGAGCCGCGCCTATGGTGAGAAGGAACGGGAGACGCTGCTGGGCGAGGTCATGTACGCGATGAAGAAGGCCGTCGAACGACGGGCCGTCGGCATACTTGACCGGCCTACCGAGATGCCCGTCGGCCGCTATCGCGGTTTCGAGATCAAGGTCTACGCTAGCCGCGATGAAATTCAGTTTACGCTGACCGGCTCCGAGGCCTACGAGCCCGAGAACCTGTGCTATCGCGCCGAGGAGAAATTCAGCATCACGGGTTTTGTCCACCGGCTCGATAATTTCGTGGCTCGCTTCGATGACTGGCGACAAGAGGCCGAGGAGACTCGCGAGAAGGAGCATCGCGAACATGCCAAGGCCGTCGCGGACAAAGCAAGGCGTTCCCGTAGCAGACTCGCCTCGAGGCGCTGCGCCAAGACGTGCGCGACGTCATGACCGAGCTAAAGCTAATGCAGGCGGATGAGAATTACGTTTCGCAGTGGAAGCCGCTATCGCAAACCGCAGACGCGACCGCCCAGCAGCAAGAGGCGATTACGGATGCGTGCATAGCACGCCAGACACAAGATGTTGTGTCCGCTTACCTGCTCTTGGGCACAACATCTTGTGGTCAAGCCGCCCTTGGGCGGCTTTTTTGCGCCTGCGCGCAGGCGAGTAGGGCAGAGCGGCCGCACCCACCCCACCCATCCCCCCTTCCCGCAGGGCGGGAAGGGCGCGAGTCGCCCTCTGTCGTCAAGGGTGCGGGGTTAGCCCCCAACCCCACACCCTTGTCTGAAGCGTCTAAATCGGCACGACAGCCCGTCAAGGGCCGCTGCGCTGCCCGTCCTCACCCGTTCGGTGCTCGACCTGGCCACGGCCAGCTCTGCGCTCCGCATGCGGCTTCCGGGCGTTCCCTTGACCGCCTGGTATGCCGAAACACCATCAAATATTTACGTAAATACGTAAATACGTAAATACGTAAATACAGTATAATGGACCCCATGCAGTGACGGTTTTCCCGCCACCGCTGCATCGGCCGGACACTGGCGGCTACCAGTGTCCGGCCTCTCCAACCGTCTAGGAGCAGCCATGCACATCAAGTTTCCGGGGCAGAAGGGCGCTGCACTGTCCGAGCTCGAGTACGGCGAAAGCCTTCTCGTTCCGTGCAACGATTCCACGGTCCAATCCGTCCAGTCGTCAATCCAATCGCTCTACGCGAAGAAGCATCTCGTGTCGCGCGAGTTTTCGCAACGCAAGGCACTGCTCGTCTTCGACGAACACGTTCCGCCGGTGCCGGTTATCGTCGTCACCCGTCAGCGCGTCGAATCGCTCGAAGAGGTGCCGGCATGAACAACCTCGACAACTGCGTTAAAACCCGCACCATGTCTGCGGCCGAAGCGGGCGGCCGCCATGCGCCAACTGGCCGGCATGATCGGCGGCCAGATCGGCATCTGGGAAGGTTCGATTGCTGGCAAGCTCAGTGGCGAAACCTACGGCGGGGAGCACATCTCCGTTTTCCGCACCACGGATCTGATCGTGCCGTTCGGCCCGTTAGGAGACAAGGAGAGCGAGGCTTGCGCCGCGCTGTTCTGCCTGGCCTGAAGCACGCGGATGCCGTCGGGGGCCTCGTAGCGGCCGCACAACGCGTTCTATCGGCATGGGAGCGTGTGGGGATCTCGCCGCAGCCGTTCGCGGCCTCTCTCTACGGCGCTCGATCGCGTCACGGCGTAGGAGAGCGGCGCATGGCGATCCTAAAGGGGTCACTACACGAAAGTGATCAGATTGTCCGGGATGTAAGAACGAAAATCGAACTCATGCCGCAAGAAGCGACTGCATCCTTCGCAACGGCCTGAGGTCGTTTCCCGGCAGGGGATCGGCTTCCCAGACATAATCGCCGGTGAGGCCGACGTGCTCTTATCCCAGAGGTGCGACATGACGCATCAATTCCGGGGTGACAGCATGCCCCTGGCTTGCCAGTTCGACGAAAGCAGCTTCGAGATAGCGTGTGTTCCACAGGATGATCGCCGACACCAGCAGGTTCAGTCCCGAGGCGCGGAAGACCTGGTTCTCGAAACTGCGATCGCGCATTTCACCCAGACGATTGAAGAAGATCGCCCTGGCCAGGGCATTCCGGGCCTCTCCCTTGTTGAGACCGGCGTTGGCGCGTCGTCGAAGTCCGGGATCACGCAGCCATTGCAAGGTGAACGCTGTCCACTCAATGCGGCCCAGTTCCCGCAGTGCCAAGGCCAAGCTGTTTTGCCGTGGTTAAGCCGAGAGTCTCCGCAACATGGCCGAGTCCGTCGCGGTGCCCGAATGGATCGAGGTCGCCAGACGCAGCAACTCCGTCCAATTGGCCGTAAGGGGGTCGACGTCGATGGTTCCGCCGATCAACGGCTGCAGAACAGCCGGTGCCTCTCGGCCCGGCAACAGGTAGAGCCGCCGGTCTTTCAGATCACGAATACGCGGGGCGAAACGGAAACCGAGCAAAGCGCACAGGCCAAAAACATGATCGCTCGCGCCACCGGTATCCGTGTAGTGCTCCTCGATGGCAAGGCCACTCTGGTGGTGATGAAGAAGGCCATCCATCGATGACATGGGGCGCCTCGCTGGCGGTCGCGGCGATCACATGAGCTGCGTTCCGGCTCCGCCGGCGTCCACCGGGGGCTGTGCCGGGACGTGCGAACCGGGCCGGCGCCGGCCCGCACGCTGCCGGACGCTTCGGTTTGCCGCTTTCGCTCCCTCAGCTGACCGGCAAGGCTTCCGCCGATCGATGAAGGGTGGCCATCTGCCTGACGGATTGCACGCTTCATCGTCATGGCCGGGGCAAGCCCAGCCATGACGGAAATGGCGAATGAATGCCACTGCCGGAATCAGCAAAGTCTGAGGTCACGGCACGCAGGAGGCTGCGTTCATCCTTTTGAACTGATCGCGGTTGGCCTGGGCGACGACGCTCTTCTGTGCCGCAAGGATGGAACTTTGCTGCCAGTACTTGTTTACTTCGGCCGTGCAGGCGGACCCCTTCTTGAGGTCGCGGGTAAGGCCGACACACTCCTTGTTCGCAAAAATCGTCGCTTTTGTGAGGATAACCGACATCTGTTGCAAAAGCGTTTTCCCGTGCGGATCTTTGCCGGTGTTGCATCCCGACAGGATGACGATGCTGTCCGGTCCAAGGCGCTGATTGATAAGATCCAGGTCTGCCTTGACGTCTTGAAGCTTGTCGTACATGAGGTCCTTGCCCTTGTGATAACCACCGCTGGCCCCGGAGCCAAGGCCCAGGACACCGGATTCCCCATGCCCGGCCAGAATCACCACGCTGCTCCCGTTGGGTACGGCCTGCGCCGCCCCGGTGACATTCTGTACCCCGGTGGTTCCCGAGATCCCGGAGGTCTGCCTGACCAGGTCGGGGTCGGTGGCGTCGTAAATCAATGCCGCCGCCGCTGTAAGCGGGACCGGGTGGACGATCCCCCCTGGGATCAGCAGCGCGGACAGCAAAAAAATCTTCGTCAGCTGTTTCATGGCCGCTCCTTTCGCGGTTTTATAACCGCATCCATCGCCATCGGATGCCGAAGAGGCATATATAATTGTGTTTGCACGATTTAATCGTCCATTTAATAGTATCCACTGCAATAGAATCGAGTCAACGTGGTTATGTTTCGGTCACTTAGACAATCTCGGGTTGATTTTTTGAACATTCCATGAACAAATCCAGGAGACCTCAAGCCGGTTCGGCAACCGAGACGATTGCGAGTCCGCAGGCGACGGTCCTGGGGACCTGCCGGTGATGGCCGGCGCCCGCCGGGGCTCGCCCATCTCCACCGCGGCGGCCGACCGGCGGGCCCGGGCTGGCGGTCCTGCTGCGGGCCGGCGCCGTCGGCGCTCCCTTTCGCTACAGCGTGTCAGCGGCGTGTCAGCGCTCTTGCCAGCGTCGCCGATGCTGGCGGCGATCAGGTCGGCTGTCTCGGTGTCGGCTGGGAGCGTGATGATTCGGGTGGTAGTGTTTGCAATAATCGCCCGTACTTCATCATTGCTCAGTTCGAGCGGCATAAGGGTCACGACCTCGATGTCTGGCGGGAGGTGCCCGAGAACGATATCCGGCGGATCTTCGATGGTGACAGTCCTTGCCATGTTACTCTTCCTTATTGTGTCTTTGCTTCACGACGTTGACGATGTTCTCGTAGCGCCCGGTAGAGTGGGCCACGGTGGACCGGTTTTTAGCACATTGGTCAGGGATTCCGTGTTCCACTCACGTTCTCAGATCCCGTACAATCTGATCACTTTCGTGTAGTGACCCCCTAAACATGCCGGTCGACCAGTGCAACGCGAGGCTGGACCCCGGCCTTGTGATGCGCGTCGGCGTGCCGCATCGCGGCGGGAAGCTGGCGTTTCATGCCTTCAACCACGACTATCCCGTGATGGTCAGCGCGAACGCTTTCTGTAACCCGAAGACCCGCACCTTCCACTTTCCGAAAGCGAGCGACATCGAGGAACTCGATTTCGCGCTCGACAGCGCAGGATTCACGGCGATGAAGCTCTGGCAGGCCAAGGGAGAGCAGCCGGGCATGGCCGGCATCTTCCCGTGGACCTACGCGCACAGTACATCGAATTCGCGACGTCGATTGGCGCCGCCTGGTGGGTGCAGCCCGACCTTTGCTGCGAGCCCGAGATTGCCCGGAGCCAAGACGAGATCGACTACCGCGTGAACGCGACCGCAACGCTCCTCGAGGGGACGCTGCGTATCGTCCACCAGTGGCAGGCCGAGTTGGCCAAGACATGTAGCTCGCGTGTGGTGATGAATCTTTTGACGCCTCTCGTCCCGGTGATTCAGGGCTGGTCGGCAAGCGATTACGCTCGTAGCCTTGATCTGCTGCAGGTGTGGGAGCGATGGACACCTTGGTTTGCGCCGCCGGCACTCATCGGTGTCGGGTCAGTGTGCAGACGGAGCCCGCACCATCCCACGCACGGTTTGTTCGCGATCTTGGGTGCGCTCGAAGGACGCCTTCCACCAGGATCTCGCCTTCACCTGTTCGGCGTGAAGGGCAACGCCTTGTCGTCTTTCAAGATGATCGATTACGTCGCGTCGGCCGATTCGATGGCCTACGACTTCGGCGCGCGCGTGAAAGCCCGCAAGGGCGGCGCATCGAACAACATTGCGAACCGATCGGCAGAGATGAGCCGCTGGATGGCCGCCGCGCGCGAGCGCCTGCAGCCGGCTGCAGGCGACCAGATGCGCCTGTCTTTCCTCACGCAGGAGGCCACGCTATGACCAAGATCGAATGGACCGAGAAGACGTGGAACCCGTTTGTCGGGTGTACGAAAATCTCGCCCGGCTGCAAGAGAATTGCTACGCGGAGCCGATGGCCACTCACCTTCAAGCGATGAAGGCGCCAGGCTACGAGAACGGCTTCGCGTTGACTCTGCTGCCACACCGCTTGCATGACACGCTCAAGCGCAAGAGGCCGACGATGTACTTCGTCAACTCGATGTCGGATCTCTTCCACGAAAGCGTTCCGTTCGATTACATCGATCAGGTATTCGAAACGATCGAGCGCACGCCGTCGCACACGTACCAGATCCTGACCAAGCGCGTCGATCGCCTCGAGGCGTATTTCATGGACAAGAGCGCGCCGCGCAATGCGTGGATCGGCGTCTCCGTCGAGGATCGCAAGTACGGCGTGCCGCGAATTCACCACCTGCGCCGCGTCGACGCGGCAGTGCGCTTCCTGTTGATCGAGCCGTTGCTCTCCGACGTCGGCACGCTCGACCTGCGCGGCATATACATTGGGTCATCGTAGGCAGCGAGTCGGGTCCCAAAGCGAGACCGATGAAAATCGAATAGGTCGACGCGATCCGGGAGCAATGCGAGAGGGCCGGTGTTGCCTTCTTCTTCAAGCAGTGGGGTAGTTGGGGCCCCGACGGCGTGAAGCGTGCAAAGAAACGCAATGGCCGGCTACTTCACGGCCGAACATGGGATCAGCTCCCTGTCGCAGCATGAAGCAAAAAGGCCGGGTGTACAGACCGGATACATGGGTAACAGGTGTGTCAGGACAGGGGTAACACATTTAG
>LFJI01000132.1 GCA_001235855.1 Candidatus Burkholderia brachyanthoides | reverse complement strand
TGGAGCGGAAGCCGACGCCCTTGGCTTCCAACTCGGTGACGATCTCAATCAGGTGCTTCATCGATCGGCCGAGACGGTCGACCTTCCAGACCGTCAGCGTATCGCCGTCACGTGCGTAACGGATCGCCTCGGTCAGACCAGGCCGCTCGGTCTTCACACCTGACGCCTTGTCCTCGAACAGCTTCTCGCAGCCCGCCTTCGTTCAAGGCGTCGAGCTGCAACGCGCTGTATCCTTGTCCCCGGTTGAGACCCTCGCATAGCCGATCGCGGTCATAAGGTGCGATGTGTCCGTTTTCTGGTTCAATACGGACAATGTCCGATTTGCCGTTAAATAGCAATGTTTGCGGACAAAACCTGTGGATGCCATCAAACGACCGTTTGTCGGACAGGCATTTTCCAGTTCGCTGTACCTGCGCAACGAAATTGGAAGATCAGAGAATGGCACGGAGAGCACTATTGAGCGAGGTATGGTGGCAGTAGGCGACAACCATCCCCGATGACGACAGGTAGATCGCCAAACACTACACGCTGGACCGATCCGACCTCGACCTCATCATGCGGCAGAACAAGGCCTCGAACCGGTTGGGGCTTGCCTGTGTTCTGGCCACGCTACGTTATCCGGGGCGATGGCGAGGCCCTGCCGCTGGGCGTCCTCCGGTTTCTGGCAGGGCAGATCGGTGTCGACCATCACGAGATCGATCGTTATTTCGAGCGGCCCCAGACACGGCGCGAACATCTCGTCCTACTTTTCGACCGAATACAGATTCGGCCATTTGCTCCTTCGGCCAGCTGCCCAAACAATGCGCCAGGCCGACAAATTGGCGGACATAGTGGTTGAGGAATTGCGGCGTCGTAGAATTCTCCTGCCGACGCGATCGGCGCTTGAAGCCATCATTCATGTGGCGATCCGGCGCGGCATCCGTATCGCTCGTATCGCTCACCAGGCTTTGGCTGGTGAGCTGTCAGAGGTTCAGAAGCTCGGTCTCGACAAGCTTCTCGATCCGCGTGAGGGAACGAGCCTGACTGTCCTGGCGTGGGTGAGAACACCAGCATTGTCGCTAGCCGCCGCCAACCTCGACCGGATTGCCGAGCGAATTCGCTTTCTGCGGTCGCTGAACCTTTCGCCGGCTCTGATGGAGCGCATTCCGGCCAAGGTCTTTGAAGAATTTGCGGCGGAAGTGATGCGGACGAGTGTTCAGCATCTGCGCGACCTCAACCCCGAGCGCCGGCATGCCATCCTGGCCGCGACAGCGTTGCATCTTTCCCGCCATCTGACCGATTGCGCCATCGACATGTTCAAGAAGATCATGGGCGTGCTGACCCGACGAGCCGACAACCGGGCGGCCGCTCGCGTGACGCGGTCGGTTCGAGAGGTTCAAAAACCGTTGAAGGATGTTTCAAAAGTCTGCCACGCGATCATCGAGGCGAGAGAGAAAGGCGAGGACATCGCCAAAGCCATTGAACGTGCGATCCAGTGGCCAGCCTTCACACTCAGTGTCGAGGCGGTTGACACGCTGATCGCTCCGGATGTTGTCGATGGCAAAATCGACATGCTCCAGCGCTATCCGACGATCCGGAAACTTGCGCCGCAGTTTCTTTCCACCCTCGTGTTCCGCGGTCACGCCGTGGCGGGCAATCTCTTGCGAGCGCTATCCGTGGTCGCCGATTTGTATCGCACGGGCAAAAGAGCGATGCCTGACAAGGCTCCGATCTCGTTTGCTCCAAAGGGCTGGATGCCGCTCATCCTGCAGGATGGCAAGATCGATAGGAAAGCCTATGAACTTTGCCTGTTCAGCGAATTGAAGCGCCGACTCAATGCGGGCGATGTCTGGGTGGAGGGGGCCAAACGCTTCCAGTCTTTCGAAAGCTTTCTCATTCCCACGCCGACATTCGAACTGATGCGGGAGGAAGGGCCGCTTCCGATTGCCGTCCATACCGATGTCGAGACATATCTCACCCAGCAGCGCCAGATCCTGAACGAGGGGCTGGCTGATCTCTCCCGTCTGGTTGCCACCGGTGAACTCGACGACGTTGAATTGACCGGAGCGGGGTTTAGCGTCACGCCGTACAAGGCTTTGTTTCCAGATATCGCGAAGGCGCTGAAGGCGAAGGTTGAAGGCCGCCTGCCTGCGATACGCATCACCGATCTGTTGCTGGAGGTGGACGCCCGGACAGGCTTTTCTCCAACGCCTTCACCCATCTGCGCAGCGGCCGGGCGGCCGACAACAAGCTTGCGCTTCTCACCGCAGTTCTGGCCGATGGCATCAATCTCGGCCTCACAAGAATGGCGGACGTTTCTCCCGGCATCACGATGCGGCAGTTGGCATGGGCACATGACTGGCCACATCCGGGAGGACGGCTACACCGTCGCGCACGCCATTCTCGTCAATGCTCAAAGGCAATTGCCCCTCGCAAGCCTATGGGGCAATGGGACTACCTCATCGTCGGACGGCCAATATTTCCCGGCGGGTGGTCACGCCGCCGAGGCGATCGGCGACCTCAACGCTCGCTTATGGTTCCAATCCCGGCGCCAAATTCTATCGGTTTACGTCCGACCAGTATGGGGCTTTCTACATTGTCGCCATGAACGCCAATGCCAGCGAGGCAATCTATGTCCTCGACGGACAGTTCTATCACGGCAGCGATCTCGCTATCGAGACCCACTATGTCGATACCGGCGGGGTCAACGACATGAGCTTCGCTCTCTGCCATCTCGTCGGCTTTCAGCTTGTGCCCCGGCTGCGAGGCCTCAAGGATCGCAAGCTCCACCTATTCCCCGGCGATACGCCTCCGGAGAACCTGGCGTCGCTCGTTGGCGAATCCGTCAACATCGAGCGGATCAAGGCAAACTGGAATGACATCCTTCGCCTGGTCACGACAATCCGTTCCGGCCAGGTCCGACTTTCGACCCTGCTCGCCAAGCTGTCGGCGTTCCCACGCCAGAACGGGCTGGCGCTTGCTCTGCGCGATCTCGGCCGCATCAACCGGTCAACGGTCAATTTTCCTGCCGCAATGATGGCAGAATCCGGAGATGCGCAGAAATGCGCCCGCCGGCCTCAACAAGAGCGAAGCCCAGAACACCTTGGCGCGAGCGCTATTTTCAACCGTCTCGGAGAGTTGCGCGACCGGACTTCGAGAGCCAGTTCTACAGGGCATCCGGGCTCAACCTCCTGATCAACGCCATCGTCTACTGGAACACGCTGTATCTTGAGACAGATCACCCACTTTCGTGTCGTGACGCCAGGCTGCATCGTAGTTTTCCGCGATTCCAGGATGCGTCGAGCGGTCCCAGGCGCCACACTTTCAGGCATCAAACCTCGATGCGGCCATCGGGCAAGGTGATGCCGTAGGGACGATCCCACCAGGCGTCGAGCTGCGTCTTGCTGCGAGCGTCATTCGGAGTAGCGTCGAAAGCTTTTGGCAGCGTGGGGTCGAGCGGTATGCGGCTCGGCATAAGTGCCCTCCGATGACGTCGATCATGGCACAGCCGGCGATGCCGCGACAGGCCGAAAGCACCCTTGTGGGTTGCCTTCCGAAGGGCTCTTCGGACGCGTACGGTTTCTCCAGCCGCCTGGCGTAGAAGCCGGGCTTCCGGGACAAAGCGACGTTGTCCATCACTCTCAAAATGAGCCCGCTGGCCTGCGCCGCACGTTTGTAGGATCGAGTGGCCTTGAATTTCTCGCGTGTTATCGCCATAACTATTTCCTGACAAGGAGTGAGTTATGAGCGCTGCCCTCTTGACCCCCAATGAAGTCGCCGCCTTGGCCGCGGCCTCCAAGACCGTCGTTGAAAAGCTGCTCGAGCAGCGGGTGTTCGGTAAGGGTCGCGGTGCCGGCGGCAATCGCCGGCTGCTGCCGTTGCACGCCGTTGCCGTCGCCGCGGCCGTGAAGTCGCTCGGCCGGCGCCTGACCGTCAGCGATAAGAAGCTCGTCGCGCGCAAGCTGGAGATGCTGTCTCCCTCGGACCTTATTAAGACGGCTGAGATTGAGGTAGCGCCGGCCGTCATCCTGCATGTCGGCTCTTTGGCGCGCGATGCGGTCGACCGGTCATCAAGGGCACACGGCTCACGGTCGGCACAATCCATGGCCGGCTTGCCTCCGGCGATACCATCGAGACCCTGACTATCCCGATATTCCGCGCCGTGCCTTCGAGGCGGGCCTTCCTTTATGCGCAAACCCATCCGCAAGTGCGGTCGCCCGGTGCGGTGTCGCCGAGAATCGTCGGCGTGAGGTTCTTCATTGACGAATAATGCATTTCGCCGACTCTGAGCCAGCATCTCAACCGGGAGGGTTTGCACGACACGATCCATCCGCGCGATCGCGGTCGGTTACGCGACCCCGATCATATCGTCTTCGCGCGTGCGATCGAGGAGGACCGGACCATCGTCACGAAAATGCCGATGACTTCAGGAAGCTCGGCGGCGCCGTTGGCCTCCATTCCGGTCTGATCATCATCCTGCCTTCGGTCGCGCGCGCCGAAGCACAGCGGCTGATGGATCTCGTGATCCAACACCTCATGGACGCCGCTGGCGAGCGTCCGCAGGACCGGCTCGTCTCGGCTCCGTCTTTCGCCTCGAACACACGCTTGCGTTGGTGGAAGTATTTGCCTATGATTAAACTAAGGCTAATGTGCGGAGGGTTAAGGCGATTGTGCAGAGGTGTTTACGTCTGCGCAACGATGGCAATACCGGTCGGCGGCAGGACAGGAAAGATGCGGTCGTTGAGCCGCTACAGGATTTGCGAATTCCATTTTCTGACATGAACGTTGCCTAATGGCATGCAGCGCGTTCACAGCGGCTAATGTGCACATCCACGTATGCCCGGCGTAAATCTCTAACGTCTACGGTACCGGCATGTTCATGCCTGATTGCTTGACTGATCTTTGGAGAGTAGAACGATAAGTAACATTGATGATGGAGGCATATAAAGTGCGAAATCAACCCTTGATAAGCACGCTGTGTACTTTAGGCCTCGTATTTTGTCCGACGTTACATTTATTTGCGCAATCACAAGCTTCTAATTCTAAGGTGTCGATTTCAAATATTTCGAGTGGCGCAATCATAACAGTATATAGAAGGGCAGTAAACAGCTGGCTATGGGGATATCACCCAAATAATCTTTCGCGTACGTCTAGCTGGACATGGGAAGTGATATATAACCCTGATTCAACTTTGACATTCTTAAACACAGAACAAAGAACTTGCCTGCAAGCGCACAGTGTTAGGGGAATTACACATAATACCTGCCGTGCCGATGATGATAGTCAAAAGTTTCAGCCTATATTGACGTCCAGTGGGGCGATACAGCTAAGGAGTATAAGTCTTTCCCAATGCATCAATCTTCCCGGCAGTGGCTCAAGATATGCGTTCGATTTAACATTTGCAACATGCGCTACTGGCAATGACGCCGCCAGCACTAGACAACTCTGGGTTTTAAATCCTGAAACAGTAGATGCACCTATAATACCACCTCCTCGTGAAGATCTGCGATAGGAGTGCTGTCCAGATGCGAAATTTTATTCTTGCTACGGTATTTGTACTTATGTCTTTCCCTGATACTGCTCATTCCAATTTGATTGATTATCGCACTGCCACTTGGAATATGCAAGGATCATCGGCGGCAACAGAAAGCAAATGGAATGTAAATGTGCGCCAATTGATTCAAGGTCCAGGTGCAGTGCGAGTGCTCGCTATCCAGGAGGCCGGTAGTGTTCCTGCCACAGCTAGACTAACAAATAGGCAAATACCTTCACCAGCGGGTACAATAATTCCTATTAGGGAGTACGAATGGAATCTCGGAACGCGTTCACGTGAAGAGATAAGGTATATATATTTTGTTGATTGGGACACCGGAGCAGGAAGAGTAAATCCTGCGATTGTCACGGACACCAGGGCAGACGAAGTCGTGCCAATTAGTAATCCAATTATTAGTCAAAATCAGCAACCAAATAGGCCTATTGTGGGAGTAGGTTTCAGGCGGCCCGGCCAGATTAGAGCACAAGATTATTTTTTCACCATCCACGCTTTCGCGACTGGAGGTGGAGACGCAGCTCCGGCCGTAGAGGCGATCCATAACCATTTCTCAGCCAATGGACCTCCTTCGGCGCAATGGTTAATAATGGGAGACTATAATATAAATCCAGCAACACTTCAAACGCGCATAGATCGTAGAAATCCAAATGTAGCTAGAAATGTATCTATAATTACACAAAGTTCTCCCACGCAAACAAGTGGAAACACACTGGATTATGCTGTGGCAGGCCAAGTCGGTGCGGGACAAATACTTGCAAGAGCGCTTGCTGCAGCAATGTTTGTCGCTCAGCTATATGGTCAAAATGTGTCCGATCATGTTCCTGTAACGTTCTACAGAAGATAATATCCCTAATAAACTTGCAGGTGCATGCTAGTGTTACAGTTTGCGTTTTTGGCCTTTCGGCCGGCGGCTTACGATGCTGGGCTTGCGGCACTGCCAACGTGCTTTGGTGTCTGAGGGCGGTGTTTGAGATACGCTTGGCGAACTGCAGGCTAATGCGCCCGTCACCAGAGCGACCATGCGATGACGTGAGAGCGGTATCCGGTTTGCTATAGGCACACCCGATCAGGTCGATCATGGCACAGCCGGTCGGGCCGCAACAGGCTGAACCCGAGCTTACGCTACGGCTGTGCGAAGAAGGGATCACCGAAGCTGGCTGCCAAAGTCGAGAGCATCCTTAAAACAATCCCGAAACTGCCACTGGATGTGCTGGCCTGCAGGGAATATGGCGGCATCCTCTTTGAGTTGGAGGCGGCTGGCCAAAGCCATTGGGTTCAACGATCTGCTGATCGGTGCGCACGCTTATGCGCTCGGCCTAACATTGTTGGTGACGGGATAATACGCGTGAATTCAGTCTTCAGTCGTATCCGCGGTCTAAACGTGGAAAGTTGGCTGGAGACGTAGTCTTGGTATTGATGGGAGTGCCTGGAGTTGTTCAGGACCCTTTTTTGCTGCAGCGCTTCGGTACTGTGAGCCGTTTGGAGATCCGCGACTTCAACCCTTGGATGCGGTGAAGCTCACCACGCATCGCCGTGCTATCGCGTATTCCTCTCCCGTTCGCGGATTCCGCCCACTGCGCTCTCGTTTGTCGCGAATGTGAAACGCTGCGAAGGTCGAGAGCCTTACGGCGTCACCGCGCTCCGCTCTCAAGTGCGCGGCCTATCTCTTCGAAAATAACGTCAACAAGCTGCGCAGAGTCAGTACGGGAGAGCCCAACTTTCTTGAATATCGTCTGCGCTAAGTCAGCACGTGTTACCGTCCTGAGACCCATCGCTCTCAGCCTTCTCTGTAAATAAGTGAATTAATGGCCCCAACATAACTGCCTAGCGCAAGTTTTCGAAGTGTTTTCATCAGTTAATGTTTTCATCAGTTAATAGCGATACGCAAAATCCCTTCCCACCACGGTTGCGGCGACGGGCGGATCAATCCGCTTCCTTGAGAGCCCTCGTGCTTTACTCCGTTCAAAGCAAATCCCAGGCGCGATATTGTCCCCTCCCCGTCGCTTCACGCAATCCGAGTTCAGCAACCAGATCCTGCGCGGCGCGGGACGTGATTCTAAGCTCCTGCGCGATCATCCCGGCCGAGACGACAGACGACCGGCCGGGTTAGCACGTAGTCGATCAAGTCAGGCAGGCGGGAGGTGGAGCGGCAGCCTTCGAGTTTGCGGGCGAGCAGGTTGCGAGCCACCTGATTGAGATCGTCACCGAGTTGGAAGCCAAGGGCGTCGGCTTCCGCTCCA
>LFJI01000131.1 GCA_001235855.1 Candidatus Burkholderia brachyanthoides | reverse complement strand
GGTTTGGGCTGAAATGCTCTGTCAGATAAAGCTTTGAGGATTGTTCAGGCTCGACTCGATAGCGCGCGGGCTACCCGGAACGGCGCGATCGGCCGATAATGCGCCGGCACAGCGCCGGGGGAACCCACGGCGCTGCGCGTCCGAACATCACCTCATCATCGTACTTGCATGAAATCATCCGGCCCGCGCCGCGCCTGGCGGCGCTCGCTGCTCATCGCGTGGCTCACTTGCCACATGTCTGTGGCGTGCGCCTTCAGCGCCTACGACGCGCTCAACGCGCCCGTTCCCGCGCTGCCCAACGAATGCGTACTGCAGGTGCCGGTCGGCGACGAGCGGGACGCGGCGCGGCTCGTGGTCACCGTCGCGACGCCGGACGGCGCGGGGCCGTTTCCGCTCGCCGTCGTCAATCATGGCGGGACCGGCAGCAAGCTGCCGTCATCGCTGCCGTGCCAACATCTGAGCTATCTAGCCGACTATTTCCTCTTGCTTGGCTACGCCGTCGTCCTAGCCGATGATGCGCGGTTACAGCGGATCGAGCGGCACGCTGCGCGTCTACGACCGCGATCTGCTGGCACTCGGCAACGATTCGGCGAGCGACCTGGACGACATAATCGCCTTCATGCGCAAGCGGCCGGAGGTGGACGGCTCGCGCATCGTCGTAGCGGGAGAAAATCTGGGCGGCTGGAACAGCCTCGCGCTCGGCGCGCGGCATCCTGCCGGCGTGAAGGGCGTGGTGAGTTGAGTTTCGCGGGCGGCGCGCGTACGTGCGAATGCGCCGCCGGTGATGCGCAACTGATCGACGCGAGCGGCGCGCTCGGCGCACGCGTGCGGGTGCCGTCGCTCTGGCTATTCGGCGATAACGACGCGATCTTTCCCGCCGCCACCTGGCGTGCGATGTTCGAGCGCTTCACCGCCGCAGGCGCGCCCGCCGAACTCGATGCGTACGGCCGCTTCATGAGCGATTCGCACAAGCTGCTGGGATCGTGGGAAGATCTGCTCATCTGGATGCCGCTGCCCGAGGCGTCCGGCTATGCCGCCATCGGCGATATCGACGCGGTGCCGTATCTTGGCAGCGACGCCTCGCGCGCGCTGTACCGGCGCTTTCTCGCGCTGCCGTTTCCGCGCGCGATCGCCATCGGCGAGAAGAGCGTGTTATATCCGCGCATGACGGGTTCGATCCGCTGACGCAGGCACTGCGCGGTTGCGAGCGCAGCGGCCCGGACTGCCGTTTGTACGCGGTGGACGATCGTGTCGTCTGGGAAGCGCACGGGACCGCCCGCCACCGCGTATGCCGCGCTGACGGACATACGGGTGGTGCCGTATCTGGACGTAGCGGGCCGCGCGGGCTACGCGAAGTTTCTCGCCGCGCCGCGCCGCGTCCACGCCGCGCCTTCGCGATCGCGCCGAATGGTGCGTGGTCGGTCGCGGCGCGCGGCGGCAACCCGGTGTGGCGTCGGCACTGGAGCAGTGCAGCCGCCAGAACAGCGGCTGCGCGCTCTATGCCGTCGATGGCGACGTCGTCTGGCGCGGCGCGCGGGCCTCGGCCGCTCAGGCGGCAAGCAAGCCCTGATACACCTCCGCGTAACTCAGCGCCGCCGACTCCCAGCCGAAGTTCTGCGCCATCGCTCGCTTAACGACGGCTTTCCACTCCGAACGGCGCGCTTTCAGCGCAAAGGCGCGCCGGATCGCGGCGCCGATGTCTGCGCGGTCGAAGGTGTCGAACACGAAGCCGGTGGCGAGATCGTCGGCGAGATTTTCGAGCGAACTGTCCATGACCGTATCCGCGAGTCCGCCGACCCGGTGCACCAGCGGCGGCGAGCCGTAGGCGAGCGCGTACAACTGCGTGAGTCCGCATGGCTCGAAGCGCGACGGCACCATCACCACGTTGCTGCCCACGATGATCGAATGCGACAGCGTTTCGTCAAAGCCGAGTTCCACTGCCACCGCGCTGGGATGCGCCGCCGTCGCGTTCTTCATGCCGGTCTCAAGCGCCGCGTCGCCGGTGCCGAGCACGACGAGCTGGCCGCCGCGTTGGACGATATCCGGCACCACCGACAGCAGAAGGTCGAGGCCTTTCTGCTCCGTCAGACGGCTGACCACGCCGAACAGCAGCGCGTCGTCGTGCGCGAGTCCCATGTGCTCCTGCAGCGCGGCCTTGCATTTCGATTTCGCTGATGGCTTCGCGGCCGTGTATTTCGCGGCGATGGCGTCGTCGATGGACGGACTCCAGATCGAATAATCGACGCCGTTCAGAATGCCTGCCGCTGATGTCGTGCGTGCGCGTCTGCAACAGGCCGTGCAAGCCCGCGCCGTGCGCCTGCGTCTGAATCTCGCGGGCGTAGGTCGGACTGACGGTGGTGATGCGGTCGGCGTAATAGAGGCCTGCCTTCAGAAACGATACGTGGCCGTAGAACTCGACGCCGTCCACCGCGTAGAAATCGCCGGGCAGTTGCAGCGCGCCGAATTCCGAAACGGGGAACGTGCCCTGATACGCGAGGTTGTGCACCGTCATCACACTGGCGACACGGCGCGTGCCGCCGCGTGCGAACGCGCGCAGATACGCGGGCGCGAGTCCCGCATGCCAGTCGTGCGCGTGCACGATATGCGGCCGCCAGCGCGGATCGGCGCCCGCCGCGATGCGTGCGGCGGCCCAGCCGAGCAGCGCGAAGCGGCGGTCGTTATCCGCGTACGGGCGATGCGACGCATCGAGGTACGGATTGCCCGGGCGGTCATAGAAGGCATCGGCGTGCACCACGTACACCACGACGCCGTGCGGCTCCAGCACGCCACGCTCGAGCCGCGCATTGCTGAGCCCGAAGGCCGGGCCGAGATCGGCGACCGTCTCCAGATTCTTCAGCCCGTCGAGCACGGCCGCAAAACCGGGCAGCACGCCGCGCGTGCCCACGACGTCGGCGAGTCCGCCGGTTTTCAGCAGCGGAAACATTTCGGCTGCGGCATGCAGCACACATACGGTCATCGGCGCCCCCCGTCGGCTTGATTGACTGCATGTTCTGAAACGTGGCGAGCGGCGGCCGTCGTCTACTTCTACTTCTGTAGCCGCTGCAACGCGTCGCAAGTGACGAGCACGACGCCGGAATCGGTGCGGAAGAAGCGCGCGGCGTCTTCCTCCGGGTCCTCGCCGATCACGAGACCTTCGGGGATCGTGCAGCCGCGGTCGATCACCACGCGCTGCAATCGGCAACTCGGCCCGACGGTCACTTGCGGCAACAAGACTGCCTCATTGATGTTACAGAACGAGTGCACCCGCACCACCGACGAGAACACCAACTTCGATACCTGCGACCCCGAAATCACGCAGCCGCCGCACACCAGCAGATTGGTGATCGCACCTTGCTGGCCGTTCAGGTCATGTACGAATTTGCCTGGCGGCAACTGTTCCTGATTGGTCCAGATCGGCTATTTGCGGTCGTACAGATCGAATTCGGGGATGGTCGAGGCGAGATCGAGGTTGGCCGACCAGTACGCATCGACGGTGCCGACGTCGCGCCAATAGGCGGGCGCTTCCGGATCGCTGCTCGACGCCACGCACAACATGCTGAACGGGTGCGCGATCGCCTTGCCCATGGTCACGATGCGCGGAATGATGTCCTTGCCGAAGTTGTGATCGGTGTTGGTGGACATGATGTTCTCTTCTAGTATCTGGTACAGATACTTGGCGCTGAACACATAATGCCCAATGCAACCCACAGTGCAATCCGCGCCGTTCTCCACATGGTCGAGCACCATGCGCGTGTAATCTATATTGTAGATGTAATCTCCCACCAGCACCACCACGAACTCCGCGCCGATGGAGCGCACGATGTCGAGGTTCTGATACACCGCGTCGGCAGTGCCGCGATACCAGCTCGAATCGATTCGCTGCTGCGCCGGCCAGATATCGATGAACTCGTTGAACTCGCCGCGCAGGAAACCCCAGCCGCGCTGGAGGTGGCGAATCGGCGAATGAGCCTTGTATTGCGTGACGACTGCGATGCGGCGAATGCCCGAATTCAGGCAGTTGGACAAAGCGAAATCGATGATGCGGTATTTGTCGCCGAAGTGCACGGCGGGTTTGACGCGCTTGCCGGTGAGCGGCCCGAGACGGGTGCCGCGCCTCCCCGGCGAGGACGATTGCGAGGGTCGACTTCTGCAAATCGGTGCGATTCTTCGACAGCGTTGCCATGTCAGCCTCCTGATTTACCTGCGACGTTGATGGTCTGCTTACGTTTTCGTGTGTTTCGTCCTCGATATGCCTGTGCGCGGCGGGTCGGTGCGTTTGCATCGTGCGTTCGCCTGGCCCTTTGCGCGCGTTCGTTCGATTAAGTACGTGGAAACATTATCCGGCGCGCGCTCTGACACGCGCTCTTTTTCGTGTGAGATTCGTTCGGGCAGGGCGGCGTTTTTTTTGATCGATGCCATCGAGCGGTTAAGCAAGCCGTGTGCCGAATATCGCCTGACCGATCACCTGCAGGCGGCGCCATGTTGCACGCGCGCGACCCTTTCATACCATTTTGCAGGCCGATCGATTTCGTCGCTCGACAAACCGCGCACCGGCAATCTATAACGGTCCACGGCCATGCCGCAGTACGTCGAAGCGCGACATAATGATAGGTTGAAGGTTCGTAGCCGCTTGGCAGCCGTTTCGAAGCCGCGTTGCGGCGACGAAGTGCCGCTATGCACTAGCCGTCAAAACGCCGCCATGCCCGTGCGGCTTTAGCAGGACGAGCGATTAGTCAGGCCGAAGCCTTCGCCACCGAGAATCAAAACATGAACAACGTCCTGAGCATTCAATCCCACGTGGTCTTCGGCCACGCGGGCAACAGCGCGGCGGTCTTTCCTATGTGCCGTCTCGGGGTGAACGTGTGGCCGCTCAACACGGTGCAGTTCTCCAATCACACGCAGTACGGGCGCTGGACGGGCGAGGTGTTCGAGGCGGTGGAACTGGAGGAGATCATCGACGGCATCGGCGCGATCGGCGTGCTGGCGCGCTGCAATGCCGTGCTGTCGGGCTATCTCGGCGCGCCGGAACAGGGTCGTGCGGTGGTCGAGATCGTGAAGACCATCAAGGCGGTCAATCCGCGTGCACTGTTCTTCTGCGATCCGGTGATGGGCACTACCGGCGGTTGCACCGTCGCGCCGGGCATCGAGGATTTTCTCGTGACGACCATGCCCGAAGTCGCCGACGCGATGATGCCCAACCATATCGAACTGGAAAAGCTCGCCGGGCGGCCCATCGAAACGGTGGAGGAAGCGGTCGATGCCTGCCGCGAGATCATCGCGCGCGGGCCGCGCATGATCCTTGTCAAGCATCTGCTGGACCGCAACAGCCGCGCCGATACCTTCAACATGCTGGCGGTTAGCCCGAGCAAGGCGTGGTTCGCGCAGCGTCCGCTGTATCCGTTCGCGCGTCAGCCGGTGGGCGTGGGCGATCTGACGAGCGCGGTGTTCGTCGCGCGCACGCTGCTCGGCGATTCGCTGCGCAATGCGCTCGAACATACGCTCGCGGCCGTCAACGCGGTGGTCAAGGCGACGTATGAAGCGGGGCGCTACGAGCTGGAGATCGTCGCGTCGCAGGACGAGATCGCGAAGCCGACCGACCGTTTTCCCGCCATCCGCGTGATGGGCGTCGAGACGGAAAAGCGCAAGTAAGGCGGCCCGGGATTTACCCGTAATTCGTAAATAGCAAATCCATTCGTCGTTGACAAACGAATGGCTCGCACCGAGTATCGCCCGATGTCGACCACACGGAGCGAGACACCGACATGGCCAAGGCGTTCGCGTCCCAGGCGGACCTGCAAGAGAAGAAGGTCACTTTTCACGCAACTCTCCGAGAATGCCTACGCCTACACGGCCGAAGGCGATCCCAATTCGGGCGTGATCATCGGCGACGACGCCGTGCTGATCGTCGATACCACCGCGACGTCCGCGATGGCGCAGGATCTCATCGCGAAGATCCGTGGCGTGACCGACAAACCCATCAAATACGTCGTGCTGTCGCATTATCATGCGGTGCGCGTGCTAGGCGCATCGGCGTATTTCGCGGAAGGCGCGCAGCAGATCATCGCGAGCCGTGGCACCTACGAGATGATCGTCGAGCGTGGCGAAGCGGACATGAAATCGGAGATCGAGCGCGCTCGCGTCTGTTCGCGCGCATGGAAACCGTGCCGGGCCTGACCTGGTTCACGCTCGTGTTCGAGCGCGAGATCACGCTGTGGCTCGGCAAGCTCGAAGTGCGGATCGCGCATCCGGGCGCGGGGCACACGAAGGGCGATACGGTCGTCTGGCTGTCGTCGCAAAAGGTGCTGTTTTCAGGCGATCTAGTCGAATACGACGCCGCCTGCTATTGCAGCGATGCGCACTCGAGGAATGGCCGGGCCGGCGACGCTCGAAGTCTTGCGCAGTCTGTGGAGGCGCAAAAGCTCGTGCCGGGGCGTGGTCCCGCGCTGCTGAATCCCGCCGATGTGGACCGCGCTGACTACACCCGCAACTTCGTCACGACGCTGCTGCAAGCCGGCAAGGACGCCGTCGCGCAGAAGCTCGACCTGAAAAGCGCGATGGCGCTCGCCCGCCAGTCAGTCGATGGACCCGAAGTTCGGTCACGTTTTCATCTACGAGCATTGTCTGCCGTTCGACGTGTCGCGCGCCTATGACGAGGCGAGCGGGATCAGGCATCTGCGCATCTGGACGGCCGAGCGCGACAAGGAGATGTGGGCCGCGTTGCAGGACTGAGCGCTCGCTGGCAGCGCGTTGTCAGGCGGTGGCCGAAGCGGCTCGGGCAGCGGCGGCCGCCATTGCCTTGAAATTGTCGGGTTTGGCGAAGTCTAGATATTGGGCCTGCATCTCGGGCGTGAGGAATTCGAGCATGGTCGCGTTGTCGATCCAGAATTCGATCACGTCGAAGAAGTTCTTGCCGCGCGTGTAGCGCACCACGCACCAGCCTTCGCGTGCGCCGATGGCCATGTGGAACGCGCTGTAGCGCGACGGCTCGGCATCGCCCGCGCCGAAACTCACGTTGCCTTCCAGACCGTCGCCCGGCGTGATCACGCGATCGTGCGGATACACCTCGATGATGGCGCCGCGATCGTCGCCCGCCACGGCCATCCACGAATCCGGAAACGACGGGAAGGGCGCAGCGAAAACGCCCCACAGTTCGGTGAGGATGTGCGCGACGTGTTGCGGATCGCGGGCGGGAATGGAGGCGTGGAAGATCATCGTAGGATTCCGGTGTAAAGGATGCGACGCATGCATGCGCCATGCCGCAGCCGATGCGTAGTCTTGCAGAGGCTTTTGGTGTGAACGTTTTCAAACGCGCCTGCGCTCAGCGTTTATCCGATAGGCGCTGGAAAAATAGCAGGTCGAGTTCGGGCGCCTTGCTAGTCAAGGAAGTAAGCAATGCATGCGTTTGCCCGCGGTGGTGCGTCTGATGATTGAACCAGTGCGCGAGCGCTTGCGTGAACAACTCCGGCGTGCTTACCCGCTTGTAACTGATCGTGCCTGAAAACGCTTGCGGCGTGAGCGCGGCGACATAGCGCACGATCGCGCATCCTCCTCGCGCCACGCAGCGTCGAGCGCTTCTAAGCGATCGAACAGGATCATGTCAAGCCGCTCGGGCGGCGCGCCTTTGCCAGTGAAGCGATGCATCCATACGCGGTCCGTCACGAGCAGATGGTTGAGCGTGCCATGCACGGACTTGAAGAAGGCGCCGCGATCCGCGCGATAGTCGGCGTCGGGCAAGGCACGCGCGGCATCGTAGAGGCGCGCGTTGGCCCAGGCGTTGTAGCGCGCGAACGTGTCGAAGTGCGTCTTCAGGTCGGGTAGGAACCGTGCATTGCCGCACTATTCCCCCTAAGAACCGCACGTGCG
>LFJI01000130.1 GCA_001235855.1 Candidatus Burkholderia brachyanthoides | reverse complement strand
ATTGCTGCTCACATCTGCGGGAGATTAAACAGATGTCCATATTGCTGTACTACCTCAAATGTTTTGTGACACTTTTGTGACACAGTACACAGTAGTAAAGTAGTAATAGAATGGGGTGATATATCCTCCGGCTTCGCATGGCCCGTCAAGCGTTAGCCCTTCCGAGACGCCCGGCAGCAACACCCCTCCTAGTCCGCAACAACGCGTCAGGCGATTCGGCCATCGCCTGACGCGAAGGCCACAAAGTCGGGTGCAGGTTCGGATCGAGGAGATCGTCTGCCTGCCTTGCGCATTTCGCGGGCCATATGGAAGGGAAGGCGAGTTCGCGCGACATCGTGGAAATGGCCGGCACCACACCGGTCAGATGCAGATGCCGCGCACCGAAATTACATAGCTCGCGTCGTAATCGTCGACGGGAAGATGGCTCGCGGCCGAGCCTTTGCGAAAATACTCGACGGCCAGATCGCTGCCGTCATCGCATTTGCCCTTCAACTGGAAGCTGGAAGACTGGAAGAAAGCCGCTCGTTCTGATAGCGCTCGTCGATCTCGAGACACGTCCCCGCGCGCGTCGATGCCCTCCGCCGCCAGCACGTAGCGGCCGAAGGGAGTCGTTGGGAGTCGTTGCTGCCCACGCAGCTCATCCAGCCCACCACCTTGAAAGCCGAGCCAGACCGATCGCCACGTTCAGGTCCGCGCCCGCAACGCGTTTCGTGAACTGGCGGACCTTCGCGAGTTCACCGGTTTTGGCCGCGACAAACATGGTCATCGCTTCGCTATAGGCCACGATGTCGAGGGCTGCGCTCTGTGCTTTCCAGCGGGTCCTCGCCAGTCCAGCGCCAGTTGCCAGTGGAAAGGTCATCGCGATTCCGCTTTGCGGCGGCAGCGTGGCAAACAGCGCTTCGAAGGCGCAGATCGTGCCCGTCCGCGCGCAGAGAGTTGTCCGTTTTCTACGACGACACGCCCCACGAATTCGATGCCGCCGACATCAGACAATCAATCGAGTGATCGGTTGAGCGTCGCGGCATCGGTGACGACGCCGGCTTCGGTGCTGCCTAATTGCAGCCTGACGACGCGCACCTTCAACCTTCAACGCCGCCGCCTCGGCAATCGCCAGAAAAGCGCGGCGCGATCGAGCGCGCCGCCGTCGACGAAAAGCATGGTAGGCGTCGAGTACACCGCCCACAACAAAACAATCCTCCGCCGCTCGAAACCGCTCGTCCAGTTGCGCCACCATAATCTGGTTGGTTTACGCGCAACCACAACCGTTTGCTGCGAACAGTTCGCGGCGCACTTCGAAAGCCATCCGCGCCGGCTTGCGCCGCTGTGGCAGCCACACGCAGATTGGCTGTCCACCGGATCGCGTCCGCGCCGAAATTGCTCGAGACGATCACCACTTCCGCCTTGGGTTTGAAAACTGACGAACTCACTTGAATTTCAACATTTAGGAACCGGTTCCATTAGTAGATGTCAAAAATGACACCGCTGCGCCTCGTTTAATAAAGCACATAGTGCGCCCGGACGGCCGCACCGCGCCATAGTGGAAATCCCTAACGTGGGTAACCGGGCAAATCCGGTTCGTCGCACAGTTCGAGAAAGCGCGCCGCGAGCGCGCCGCGACGCACGACGGCGTGGCCGCGGCGGCACAAGGATCGAAAAGCGGCGCGTGAGAGGTTTCGGCGCGACGCGTATCTTCGCACCGCGCTCGGCGAACGCCCGCTCCACGATCTGCCGCACGCCGGAACCGGGTTCGCGCAGCACGAGCGGGTAAAGCGTGGCGAAATCGCGGCCGTCGGCGAGCGCATGGCCGCTCGGCGCGATCGCGACAATCTCGTCTTCGCGCCACGCGGTGACCGTGGTGCCGAGAGCGGCAGATCCTGACCGGCGGGCCTTCGACGAGCGCAACATCGACCGAGGCGAGCGCCGCGACGATATCCGCCGTATTGCCGTCGATGGTCGTCACCGCGACTGACTTCCAGCGCTTGTGAAACGCCGTGATCAGATACGGCAGCACGTAACTTGCAGGCGTCGTGCTCGCGCCGATCCGCAGTGCCGCGCTCCAGACCGCGCAACGCGTGAGCCGCGCGAAAAGTCTCACGCAGCCATTCGGCGGGGCCGAGCAGATGCTCGCCCGACGCCGTCAGCCGAAAATGTCCCGGCCCGTCACGTAGATAGAGCGGCTCGCCGAACTCGTCCTGCAACAGCTTCAACTGGTCGGACACGGCAGGTTGCGACAAATGCAGCGCCACCGTTGCTCGGCTGATATTGCCGTGCTCCGCAACGGTCGCGAAGGTTATCAATTGTTCCGGGGTCATTTGAATGAAATATTAGTTTGTCCAATACTTTACATTTTAAATCATGATTTTTCATATGCATATAATTTCAATAGGATTAAGGCATTCCAACACCATTGAGCAGAAGGACGCTTCATGTCCACGGCCCGTTCCCCGTCTTCTATCGCCAGCGCAGGCGCCTCCAGGCGCGGGCAACTCAACGGCATTCTTCTGTTCGTCGCGCTGTTCGCGGCTGCCGTCACGCGCGTCGCGGCGCTGCCGGCCATTTCCGGGCTGAGCATCAGCCCGCTGATCATGGGCATCCGCGGGTGCGGTGTACGGCAACGCGCTGCGACACGACATGCCGGATAGCTGGGCCGCAGGCGTCAACTTTTTTCCGCGCGCAAGCTGCTGCGCATCGCGGTGGCGTTCTTCGGCTTGCGCGTGAGCCTGCAGGAAATCGCGCAGGTCGGCGTGCCGGGATTGACCGTGTCGGTGCTGGTCGTCGTGAACACGCTCGTCGTCGGCACGTGGGCGGCATGAAGCTGATGAAGCTCGATCGCGACACCGCGCTCCTCACCGTGGCGGGCAGCGCGATCTGCGGCGCGGACAGAACGGGCCGTATCTCAAGTGGTCCGTCGAAAAGGGCTTCCGCAAGTTCGATACACCGATCCTCATTCAGATCTACTCGGAAGTGATGCAGAAATTCCGCTTCGCGGCGCAGGGACGCTCCAAGGAATGTCAGCCGCTCGATCATCTGCGCGCGCGCATTGC
Organism: Candidatus Burkholderia brachyanthoides; assembly: GCA_001235855.1. Lineage (GTDB taxonomy): Bacteria > Pseudomonadota > Gammaproteobacteria > Burkholderiales > Burkholderiaceae > Caballeronia > Caballeronia brachyanthoides. Next base: position 4,862 of record LFJI01000130.1, on the reverse strand, counting down.
AGAGTATTTTGATCCGCTGCCGTTCTGGTATGCGCCGCTCGAACGCGCGACGACCGATCTCGAGCAATATCCGCTCGCGGCCGTCACGCAGCGCCCGATGGCGATGTATCACTCGTGGGACTCGCAGAACGCGTGGCTGCAGCAGATTCACGGCAAAAACCTGCTGTATATGAATCCGCGCATGGCCAAGCAGAACGGCATCGAAGACGGCGGCTGGATCTATGTCGAATCACAATGGGGCAAGGTGCGTTGCATGGCGCGCTATAGCGAAGCCGTCGAGCCGGACACGGTATGGACGTGGAACGCCATCGGCAAGGCTGCGGGCGCGTGGAATCTCGGCGCGAACGCCAACGAATCGCAGCGCGGCTTTCTGCTCAATCACGTCATCACGGATGATTTGCCCGCCTCGCCGCACGACGGCGTGCGCTTCTCCGACTCCGATCCGATCACCGGACAAGCCGCGTGCTACGACGTGCGCGTGCGCCTGCATCCCGCAGAAGCCGACGCGGATCACCCTGCCGCAATTCCAGCCGATGCATGCCGCGCCCGGCTCGATCGGCAAGATTCAGCGCGTGGCGCAAACGTATTTCGGTATTTCGCGAGACACGGCGAGTTCGCGGCGCGCCTGCGCAATGCCGTGAAGCGCAATGGAACAGCTAAAGGAGGCCCATATGACACAAATGGCGCTCGTAATCGACCTGAACGTATGCGTCGGATGCCACGCCTGCGCAACGAGTTGCAAGGAATGGAACACATCGGGCGAAGCCGGCAGTCTCGCCGATCAACGCCTTTACGATGCGGACCCGTCGGGCACCTTCTTCAACCGCGTGCAGACCTATGAAGCGGGCGAGTTTCCGTTCGCCGACACGATTCATTCTGAAGTCGTGCCTGCACTGCGAGGACCCGCCGTGCGTGCCCGTCTGTCCGACCGGCGCGAGCTATACTATAACCGCAAGAAAGACGGACTCGTGCTCGTCGATTACGACCGCTGTATCGGCTGCAAGTATTGCGCGTGGGCCTGTCCTTACGCGCGCGCGAACTCGAGGCGGAACGCAAGGAGATTACGAAATGCACGCTCTGTTCGAACCGTATCTATAACGAAGCGCTACCACGAAGCGCTACCGGAGCGCGACCGCAAGCCGGCATGCATGCTCGCGTGTCCGACGTCCGCGCGCATTTTCGGGGACATTCACGATCCCGAGTCGGAGGTGTCGAAAGCGATCGAAGAGCGCGGTGGCTATCAGCTCATGCCTGAGTGGGACACGAAGCCCGCGAATCATTACTTGCCGCGACACCCGGTCAATTCGTGCGGAAGCGGCGACGCATGCTCGTGCGGATCGGCGGCAAAAGAAGAGGATGCCGAACTCAATCTCGCGTCGCTGGCCGTGCGCGTCTGAGGAGAACCATCATGAAACCAGCATTCTCCGTCGTGTTTCTCACCACGCTCAGTGGCGCCGCGCAAGGCTTGCTGATCGCGCTCGTCGGAATCGAAGCGCTATCGAAGCTGGGGCTGATCGGCACGCCGTCGCAGACGTTCTTCGTAACGGGCGCGGCCTTGTCGGTCGTGCTCGGCGGACTCGGCCTGATCGCGTCGTTCTTTCATCTCCGGCATCCGGAGCGCGCGTGGCGCGCCATCGCGATGTGGCGTACGTCGGGGCTCTCGCGCGAATGTCTCGCGCTGCCGGCGTTTCTCGCCTGCGGCGCGCTGTACGGCATCGCGCACTGGATCGATACGCCGTATTCGCTGTTGATCGGCACGATCGGCGTACTCGCGTCGGCAGCGCTGTTCGTCTGCACCGCAATGATCTAGGCCTGCCTGCGCTTCCTGCAGGAATGGGCGACACCGCTCACCATGGTCAACTTCGTGCTGCTCGGATGCGCCTCGGGCTTCACGCTTGCGACCGCCTGCGCGGCATGGCTCGCCGGCGCTGATGTTCGGGCTCGCCACCTGCGCCTGCACGCTGACGCTCGCCGGTTGCACGACGCGCGTCGCTTCGCTTCAACACAACGCGCGCCTGCGGCCGAAGTCGAGCGTGCAAAGCACAACGGGTATCAAAGGCCCGAACGTTGTGCAGAAGTCGCGCGGCTTCACCGCCGGCGCGTTCAATCTGCGTGAGTTCTTTCACGGGAAAAGCGCCGAGGCGATCAGGCGCATCAAGTGGACATTCTTGATCGGCGCATTCGGCGTGCCGTTCGCGCTGATGCTGCTCGGCATGGGCGCGCAATTGGTCGCGCTGTTCTGCATCGGGTCGCGCTGTTCTGCATCGCGGCGGTGACGCAGTATCTCGGACTCGTTGCCGAGCACTGGTTCTTCTTTGCTGAAGCGCGGCATCTGCAAAATATCTATCTATTACGCACGCGCTTCGTAATACCCCAGAGGCGCGCATCGACGGCCCGGTGCGCGCCTCGATTCTTCAAGCGGCGAGCTTGAGCGCCTGCTCGAAATCCGCGATCAGATCGTCGATATCCTCGATGCCCGCCGACAGCCGCAGCATGCCGTCGGAAATGCCCATCGCGCGGCGCGTGTCGGCGCCGGCTTCGAAGAAGATGGTGGGCGCGACGGGAATGATGAGCGTGCGCGTATCCGCGAGACCCGTTGCCTTGATCGGCAGCTTCAGCGCATTGACGACGTCGATCATGCGCTCCGCGTTGAGCAACTCGAACGACAGCAGCCACGACGCGCCCTTGAACAGCGCCTGCGCGATCTCATACTGCGGATGGCTTTTCAGGCCCGGATAAAACACCTTGCCGATGGCCTCATGCCCTTCGAGAAACCGCGCCAGCGCAAGCGCGTTGTCGCTGCTCTGCTTCACGCGCAGCGCCAGCGTTTCCGCGCCCATCGCGATGGAATGCGCCTGCTCCGACGAGAGCGCCGCGCCCATGTCGCGCAAACCCTTCTTGCGAATCTGCAACAGCCCTTGTTCCTTCGAAGCCGAACGCCGGTAGTCGTCCGCGATGTTCGGATAGCCACTCCAGTCGAACAGGCCGGTATCCGTCACGGCGCCGCCGAGCGCCGCGCCGTGACCCGCGACCATCTTGGTCAGCGAGTTGATGACGAGGCTCGCGCCGACCGCCTTCGGCTTGAACAGCGCCGGCGACGTGATGGTGTTGTCGACGACATAGGCCAGCCCTTGCTCGCAGCACACTTCAGCGATGCCTTGCAGATCCGGAATCTGCGTGCCGGGATTCGCGATGGTCTCGACGAACACCATTCGCGTGTTCAGGCGGATCGCGCTCTTCACCTGCGCGGCGTCGCACGCATCGACCGTGGTCACGTCGACGCCGAGCGTCTTCAACGTGCCGAACAGGCTATTGGTGTTGCCGAACACGTATTTGCTCGACACCAGATGATCGCCCGTGCGCAACAGCGTAAGAAACGTCGCGGTGATCGCGGCCATGCCCGTGCCGAAGCAAATGGTGCCGACGCCTTCCTCGAGTTGCGTGATCTTGCGCTCGAGCGCCGCCGTGGTCGGCGTGCCCTGACGCGCGTAATTGAAGCCGCCCTCCTTCTTCGTGCCCTGAAACACGCCGATCAGATCCTCGACGCGTTCGAATCCATATTGCACCGACGTATGAATCGGCTGGCGCACGCCGCCGTGTTCCGTGCCCGCGATCCGGTCGCCGTGAACGATGCCTGTGGTGAAGCCTTGCTTGTCCATCCTGGTCGGCCTTCCAAAAGCTGATTGTCTTGAACCGATTACTTGCGATAACCCATCGCGCGGGAAATCTTCAATACCGCATCCTGCACCGACGGCACGAGTTCCTTCATGCGCTTGGCGCTCAGACGCTCGAGCGGCCCCGAAATGCCGATGGCCGCAACGGGCGCGCTGAACGCATCGAAGATCGGCGCCGCGACGCCGCCGACCGCCTCCCGCCATTCTCCACGATTGACCGCATAACCGTTGGCCGACGCGCGCGCGAGTTCGGCCTTGAGCGCCGGCAGATCGGTGATGGTAGCCTTCTTGGTATAGGCGGTCAGATGGGTGAGATGGCGCGTAAGGAGTTCCTGACTCTGATGCGCGAGCAGGATCTTGCCGGTGGCGACGTAACACGCGGGCGCGTGGCTGCCGAGCACCGAATACGCGCGCACCGGCTGCGCGCTCTCGATCTTGTCCACATAGACGAACGACCGAACCGCCGTCGAGGATCGACAGATGCACGGTCTCCTGCGTGAACTCGACCAGCGCGCGCCATATGGCTCGAGGCGAACTGCCGGACGTCGATCTGCGCCATCTGCTTCGCGTCCAACTCGAACAGCTTGAAGGTGCTGCGATAGTTGCCCGTGACCTTGTAGCGAGTCGCGTAGCCGGCATGTGCGAGCGTCTGCAAGGTGCGATGCGTGTTGCTCTTTCTTGGTCAGCCCGACCTGTTCCGCCAGCACCGGAATGGTGACCGGCTTGCCGTTCTGGTCGGCGAGCGCTTCGAGCAGCATCAGGCCCTTCAGCAACGTCTTGTCCATAGTCCTAAAACTTAGGATTAAAAGCTCATTCTACACCAGCGATTTCGCCTGTCAGCTCCGCCGCCATTGACTGTGCATGATGGAAATCCCCCCCCCCCACGGGCGACCTCTTGCGCCGGGACGGAAGCGGGGTGTTTTCACGAAGCGTCTTATCCTATTTTATAGGATATATATATATTTCAATTTATGGTTTACATGCTCGCGGCAGCGCGTCACAATGAATTCGGAGAGTCGGCACGGACGCGAAGTGCGAATGGGTAACGAAAGGAATGCGCAAGCGACGCATCCGACACCGACAGACTGCTGAAGGGAACCAATGGATCAACCGCTTCAGGGAAGAACTAAAGATGTAAGGGGGAGTTGAGGCGGGAAATTGAAGGCGGTGGTGGTTTCAGCTGAGAAT
>LFJI01000013.1 GCA_001235855.1 Candidatus Burkholderia brachyanthoides | reverse complement strand
CGGCGCAGATGGAAACACGCAGCGCAAAGTTTATGGAGCTTGCGCTGACTGGGAAACCCTTGTAGTAATGTCACAAAGAGGTGTCAGCGGATAAAGGGAAAAGGGGGGCCAGCCGCTTCGTGTGACGTTTACGCAACATGCGCTAAAATTTTGGTTTTGCAGGGGTTTTGCGGGCCGGTGTTTGCCCTGATTGCCAGAAACGCGCCAATCGAAGCCGTGTTTTCGGCGTTCCATACAATGTGGATCAGGGCTCGCCGGAGCACGCGAATTGCGTGTTGGCGCAACCGTGCGCAAAGTGCTCAGCAAGATCATGAACCACGGGAGAGAGGTGAAAACATGACGCTCGATGAAGTCATCAGCGAGTTCGATCGAGGCCTTCGTTCGATGGTCGGCGTGAGCCGCATGTCCCGGCCGATCCCGGAATCGAATGTGGCGGGTGAGGCGAACGGCGGCGACGCGTTCGGTGAGGAAGCGCAACTGAGCGAAAAGGAACGCGCGCATTCGGCCGGATTGATGCGCGTGAACCACGTCGGCGAGGCATGCGCGCAGGCGCTTTATCAGGCGCAGAAGCTCGCTACGAATTCGCCCGAACTCAAGGCCAGGTTCGAGGATGCGGCGCGCGAGGAAGAAGATCATCTCGCATGGACGAGCCGGCGACTGAAGGATCTCGACTCGCGCCCGAGCTTTCTGAATCCGCTGTGGTACGCGGGCGCGCTGGCAATCGGTCTTGCCGCCGGGCATCTTGGCGATCGCGCGAGTCTCGGCTTCATGGCGGAAACCGAGCGGCAAGTGGAACAGCATCTCGACGGTCAAATGCACACGCTGCCTGCCAACGATCACGCGTCGCGTGCAATCGTGGAGCAGATGCGAATCGACGAAGCGGCACATGCTGCGGCGGCCATCGGCGCGGGCGCCGGCGAGGTGCCGTTTCCTGTGCGCGCGATGATGCGCGCCGCCTCGAAAGTGATGACGCGCACCGCGTATTACATCTGACGAAAACGCCTCGGCTGGTGGAATTCTCCCACCGGCCAAACCCTGCAGCGGCGTAAGTTCCACGCCCGCGCTCTGCGGCCGACGACACTAATCAGAACAGTTACATTTCACCGATTTGTCGGACCGATTTCATACTTTACCTTCACTTCCCGTAATAGCCCTTTAATTCATAACGCTTTTCTGATCGACTGACACTTCAAGGTCCGTCGCTAAGTCCTTGTTCTAGCAAATAAAAGCACGTTGAAAAAAGTTACGCGTCTTGACCGAAGAAATGCCTTCCTCTAAAGTGGGAGACGGTGTGAGAAAGTGGTGTTTTGTGTGATTCCCAGCCCATTTTCGAGCCGGAACGCAGTGAGCGGGCGCTACGGTGGGTGCCCATAACGGGGAGAGGGTGAGTGTTCCAAGGGGCGTCGGCACTGACGCTCGATGCGAAAGGCCGGATGTCCGTGCCGTCTCGCTATCGCGAAGCGCTGCAGGTGCAGGCCGAAAGCCGGATGACGCTCACGAGGAGCCCGGATGGATGCCTGTTGCTGTTTCCTCGCCCGGAGTGGGAACGTTTCCGCGACAAGGTCGCCGCGCTTCCTATGGAAGCCATCTGGTACCAACGCATTTATCTCGGTAGCGCAATGGACATGGAACTCGACAGCGCCGGGCGTGTGCTCGTGTCGCCCGAACTGCGCGCGGCTGCCTCACTGGAAAAGGAAGTGACGCTGCTCGGCATGGGCGAGCGCTTCGAAGTGTGGGACACGCAGATTTACGCCGCGAAGGAAGCCGCTGCCATGGCGCAGAGCATGCCGGACTCGCTTAAGAACTTCACTTTCTGACACGGCGAAGAATATGGCTCCGGCGTCGGGAAAAGAACTGCAGCACCGCACGGTGCTGCTGCATGAAGCAGTGGATGGGCTGATCAAGCGGACGGACGGCATCTATATAGACGGCACGTTCGGGCGCGGCGGTCATAGCCGGGCGATTTTGCAGCGGTTGGGTGAAGCGGGGCGCCTCATCGCCTTCGACAAAGACCCGCTCGCGATCGCCACGGCGGAAAAAATCGAGGATACGCGCTTTTCGAGCGTGCACGACAGCTTCGCGTCGATGCGCGATGCGGCGAGCGAGCACGGAGCAGGGAAGGTGTCGGGCGTGTTGCTGGACCTTGGTATGTCGTCGCCGCAGGTGGACGACCCGGAGCGCGGCTTCAGCTTCCGCGCGCAGGGACCGCTCGACATGCGCATGGATCCGACTCGCGGCGAGTCGGCGGCTGAGTGGCTCGCTCGGGCCACGGCGCAGGAAATGATGGAGGTGATCAGAGATTATGGGGAAGAACGGTTTGCTTTTCAGATTGCAAAGGCGATTGCTGCTCGCCGGGCGGAGTCCGACCGTCTCGGGCCTCTCGACAGCACGGGCGAGCTTGCCGAAATCGTGGGTCACGCTGTCAAGACCCGTGAGAAGGGCAAGGATCCGGCAACCCGCACCTTTCAGGCTATACGGATTCACATCAATCAAGAGCTTGCGGAGCTGCAGGTAATTCTTGAATCGGCACTTTCGATGTTGGAGCAAGGAGGGCGGCTGGTCGTGATCAGCTTTCATTCGCTCGAAGACCGGATCGTCAAGCGGTTCATGCAGGCGCAGTCGAGCGCACCTGCAGTGGACCGGCGCTTGCCGATCCGCGCGGTCGATTTGCCCAGCCCGCCGCTGCGCGTGGTGGGCCGCGTGTTTCCGAGCGAGGCTGAAGTGACCGACAACCCCCGCGCACGGTCCGCGGTGATGCGTATCGCGGAACGGATCGCGCCATGAACCGCCTCAACATCTTTTTGCTGATCGTCGTGCTGGGGGGTGCGCTGTCGGCCGTCAGCACCACCAACAAACAGCGTCAGGTGTTCATCGAGTTGCAGCGGGAGCAGTCGCAGGAGCGCCAGCTTCAGCAGGATTATTCGCAGTTGCAGTATCAGCAGAGCGCGTTGTCGAGGACATCGCGAATCGAGCAGTTGGCCACTTCCAATTTGAAAATGCAGCCCGTCACGACCGGCCGCACGCAATACCTGATCTACGATCCGGCCACCCACAAGGCCGCCAATGCCTCCATGCCGCCGCCGCTGCCGGCGTCGGCACCGCCTGCTCGCGGAGCCAAGCGATGAAAAAGTCCGCGAAGCAGAAAGACAACGCCCACACGCCGAACCCGCTGCTCGCCGTGCGCCTGCCCATGTGGCGCTCCAAGTTCGTCGTATTCCTGCTGTTCATGGCGTTCGTCGCGCTGGCCGCACGCGCGTTCTGGATTCAAGGCCCGGGCAACGCGTTCTTCCAGAAGCAAGGCGCGAGCCGCTATCAGCGCACGCTCGAAATGCCCGCCACGCGTGGCCAGATCCGCGACCGCAACGGTCTCGTACTCGCCACGAGCCTGCCAGTGAAGGCCATCTGGGCCGTCCCCGAAGCCGTGCCGAACGACCTCGGCGCGGACAAATTCGCGCAGTTGTCGAAATTGCTCGAGATACCGGAAAAGGAACTGCGCGCGAAGCTCTCGATGGACAAGACCTTCGTCTACGTGAAGCGCCAGGTGCCGCTGGAAGTCGCGCAGAAAGTCGCGGTGCTGGACATTCCCGGCATTTATTCACGCGGCGAGTACAAACGCTTCTATCCGGAAGGCGAAATCACGGCGCACTTGATCGGTTTTACTAATATTGAAGACAAGGGTCAGGAAGGCGTCGAACTTGGCGATCAGAGCGTGCTCGCAGGCACACCTGGCATGCGCCGCGTCATCAAGGACCGCATGGGCCATATCGTCGAGGATGTCGACGAGCAGGTCGTGCCGCGCAACGGCGAAGACGTCGAACTCTCGATCGACAGCAAGATTCAGTACATCGCGTACACGAACCTGAAGGCGGCCGTCGAGAAGTCGAAGTCGAAGGCGGGCGCGGCGATCGTGATCGACGTGAAAACAGGCGAAGTGCTCGCGCTCGTCAACTATCCCACCTACAACCCGAACGACCGCTCGCACATGACCGGCGAGCAACTGCGCAACCGCATTCTCACGGACACTTTCGAGCCAGGCTCGATCATGAAGCCGTTCACCGTTTCGCTCGCGCTCGATCTTCACCGCGTGACGCCAAATACGCTCGTCGAAACGGGCCGGGGTGTGTTCACGCTGGACGGCGCGCGCATCACGGACGATTCGGCGTTCGGCACGCTCACCGTCGGCGGCGTGATTCAGAAATCGAGCAATATCGGCGCGACCAAAATCGCGATGCAATTGCGCCCCGAGGAAATGTGGAACATGTACACGAGCATCGGGCTCGGGCAGGTGCCCAAAGTCGGTTTCCCGGGCGCGGTCACCGGACGTCTGCGGCCGTGGAAGATCTGGCGGCACATCGAGCAGGCGACCATGTCTTATGGCTACGGTCTGTCGGCTTCGCTGTTCCAGTTGGCGCGAGCGTACACGGCGATCGCGCACGACGGCCAGATCATGCCCGTGTCGATTTTCCGCACGCCCGGCGATCAGCCGCCGGTCGGTCAGCAGATCTTTTCGCCGACCACGGCGCGTGAAGTCCGCGCCATGCTGGAAACCGTGGTCGCAAAGGGCGGCACGTCGCCGGATGCGGCCGTGCCGGGTTATCGCGTCGGCGGCAAGTCGGGTACGGCGTACAAGCACGGCGCGCATGGCTACGATCATTCGAAGTACCGCGCATCGTTCGTCGGCATGGCGCCGATGCCGAATTCGCGCATCGTGGTGGCCGTTTCCGTCGATGAACCGACTGCCGGCAGCCACTTCGGCGGTCAGGTGTCGGGTCCGGTGTTTTCGGGCGTCGTCGGCGACACGCTGCGCGCGCTGAACGTGCCGCCCGACATACCGGTGAAGCAGATGGCCGTCACCGACAATTCGAACTCCGCCAACCAGCCGGCCGCGCAGCAGCCGGCGAACACGAACAACGCGAACACGGCGAAGAAAGTCGCTGTGTCGAGCAACACGAAGACGCATCCGGGAGTCGTGCGATGAGCGCGCAACCCGGACAAGACAAGATGCAGCAGGACACGACAAATGCCGTTGACTGGCTACGCGCGCACGCGCAGCCCGGCGCGCAACTTCACGCCGACACGCGCTCGCTGAAAAGCGGCGACGTGTTTCTCGCCTATGCCGTCGATGGCGCGGACAACCGGCCGTATCTCGATGCCGCTCTCGCATCGGGCGCGGCGGCAGCGCTTTATCAGCCGGAAAACTTCGCGGGCAAGCCGGATGCGTCGAAGACGCTCGCCGTGCCCGCGCTCAACGAACTCGCCGGCCCGATCGCAGCCGCGTGGTACGGCGAGCCGACCGCATCGATGCTCACCGTCGGCGTGAGCGGCACCAACGGCAAGACTTCGTGCAGCACGTGGATCGCGACCGCGTTTACCGCGCTTGGCCGAGCGTGCGCGATCGTCGGCACGCTCGGCACCGGCATGCCGGGCAAGTTCACGCACAGCGGCTTCACCACGCCCGACGCGCCGCAGCTTCAGCGCAATCTCGCGCAACTCAAGGCGCAGGGCGCGGATGGCGTCGCGATGGAAGTGTCGTCGCATGCGCTGCATCAGGGGCGCGTGAACGGCGTCGATTTCGACATCGCCATCTTCACGAATCTCACGCAGGATCATCTGGACTATCACGTCACGTTCGAAGCATACGAAGCCGCGAAGGCGCGCCTGTTCGCGTGGCCGACGCTCAAGACGGCCATCGTCAATCGCGACGATGCGGTGGGTCAGCGCCTGATCGAATCCTTGCGCGGCAAAGTGCGAACGATTGCGTACGGCGTCGATATGCCGGAGTCCGCCGCACCCAGCGCTAACGCGATGCTGCTCGCCACCGGCGTGCGCGCGACCGCGACCGGCACCGCGTTTCATCTGTCGTCCGACTGGGGTGAGGCGGAAGTCGAAGTCGGCACACTCGGCGTCTTCAACGTGAGCAATCTACTCGCGGTCCTCGGCGTGCTGCTCGAAGTCGGCGTGCCCTTCGACGCGGCCATCGCGCACATCGCCAGGCTCGAATCGGTCAATGGCCGAATGGAGCGTCTCGGCGGGCGCATCGCCAGCGATGAGCCGCTCGTCGTGATCGACTACGCGCATACGCCCGACGCGCTCGACAAGACGCTCGCCGCCTTGCGCCCGATCGCGGCCGCGCGCGGCGGTCAGCTCGTCTGCATGTTCGGCTGCGGCGGCGATCGCGATGCGACCAAGCGTCCGCTGATGGGCGCCATCGCCGAGCGTCTCGCGGATCAGGTGGTCATCACGAGCGACAACCCGCGCAGCGAAGAGCCGATGTCAATCATCGACCAGATCGCCGCCGGCATGCAGGACGCCGCGAAGGCGCGCCGCATCGAGGATCGCGCGAGCGCCATTCTGCAAGCCATTCGCAGCGCGGCGCGCGAAGACGTCATCGTGCTCGCCGGCAAGGGTCACGAAGCCACGCAGGAAATCATGGGCAAGAAGCGCGCGTTCTCGGATCAGGATCATGCGCGTCTCGCACTTGCCGCGCGCACCACGCAACCGCGCGGAGGTGGCGAATGACGATGTTCACCCTGCGCGACGCCGCCGCGCTGATTCCCGGCGCTACCTTCAGCGGCGCGGAAGACGTCGATATCGATCGCATCGTCACGGATAGCCGGGGTATTCAGACCGGCGATCTGTTTGTGGCGATTAAGGGCGATCGTTTCGATGCGCATGACTTTGTCGAAGAGGTTGCGAAGAGTGGGGCGGCTGCCGCGCTCGTCTCACGTGATCCGAGCAACGCGGATGCCTGGCCGCTGCCGGTCATCAAAGTAAAGGACATACGAATCGGCCTCGGTGCGCTGGCGCACGGTTGGCGCAAGCGCTTCACGATGCCGCTGGTCGCCGTCACCGGCAGCAATGGCAAGACCACGGTCAAGGAAATGATTGCGTCGATCTTCGCCGCCGCGGTTGGCGCCGAAGCGCGGCTGGCGACCGCGGGCAACTTCAATAACGACATCGGCTTGCCGCTCACGCTGTTCCGTCTCAACGAAGCGCACAAGCTCGTGGTGGTCGAACTCGGCATGAATCATCCGGGCGAAACCGAAGTGCTCGGCAAGATCGCCGCGCCCACGGTGTCGGTCGTGAATAACGCGCAGCGCGAGCATCAGGAATTCATGGCGACGGTCGAAGCCGTCGCGCTCGAACATGCGTCGGTCATTCACGCGTTGGGCGAAACGGGCACCGCCGTGTTCCCCGCCGACGATGCCTACGCCAGCATTTGGCGCGTCGCCGCAACGGGCAATCCGATCATGGATTTCGCGTTCACCGACGATGCATCGAAGGCCGCCGTCACCGGCACGTTGAAGGGCACGACGGTCCATGTGGGCGCACCGCAAAGCGAGATCGATATCGCGCTGAACGTGCTCGGCGAGCACAACGCGCGCAATGCGTTGGCCGCGACGTCGGCGGCGCTGGCGGCGGGCGTCTCGCTCGACGCCATCAAGCGCGGGCTCGAAGCGTTTCAGCCGGTCAAGGGCCGCTTGCAGGTGAAGCGCGCGATCATCGCGGCGCTCGCGGGCGCGACCGTAATCGACGACACCTACAACTCTAATCCTGATTCCATGCGCGCTGCCATCGACGTGCTCACGGCGCAGGCCGCGCCGCGCGTGCTGATCATGGGCGACATGGGCGAAGTCGGCGATCAGGGCCCGGCGTTTCATCGCGAAGTCGGCGCGTATGCGGCGGAGCGCGGCATCGACGCGCTGTTCGCGCTCGGCGACGTCAGCCGCGATTCGGTCGCCGCATTCAACGCAGCAGGAAAGCCGGGCGCGGCGCATTTCAGCGACGTCGCCGCGCTGACCGCCGCGCTCGAAACCGCAGGTTTTGGCAACCAGGCAACGTATCTCGCGAAAGGCTCGCGCTTCATGAAGATGGAGCGCGTGGTGGACGCCTTGACGAGTCCACAATCCGCGACGGGCGAGAAGCCCGCCGCACACTGATACAGAAAGACAGAAAGAGAAGGACCAGCATGCTACTTGCACTCGCGCAATGGCTTCAGAATGACGCCAGTTTCCTGCGCGTGTTCACCTACATTACGTTCCGCGCCGTGGGAGCCACGGCGACGGCGCTTCTGATCGGCCTCGTCTGCGGCCCGTGGGTCATCCGCAAACTGACCGCGATGAAAGTCGGTCAGGCCGTGCGCAAGGACGGCCCACAATCGCATCTCGTGAAGTCCGGCACGCCGACGATGGGCGGCGTGCTGATCCTGATCGGCATCGCTGTGTCCACGCTGTTGTGGGCGGATCTCACGAATCGTTTCGCGTGGATCGTGATGCTCGTCACCTTCGGCTTCGGCGGGATCGGTTGGGTCGACGATTATCGCAAGGTCGTCTACAAGGACCCGCGCGGCATGTCCTCGCGGGAAAAGTATTTCTGGCAATCGCTGATCGGCATCTTCGCGGCGGTGTATCTCGCGTTCAGTGTGTCGGAGGCGAATAACGCGCGCGTGTTTGACCTGTTCATGGCGTGGGTGCGCAGCGGCTTCTCGATGGGCCTGCCCGCGCGCGCCGACCTCATGCTACCGTTCGTCAAAGCGATCAGCTATCCGCTCGGCGTGTGGGGTTTCATCGCGATGACGTATCTCGTGATCGTCGGTTCGAGCAACGCGGTGAATCTCACCGACGGTCTCGACGGCCTCGTCATCATGCCGGTCGTGCTGGTCGGTGCGTCGCTCGGCGCGTTCGCGTACGTGATGGGCTCGTCGGTCTATTCGAAGTATCTGCTGTTTCCGCACATTCCCGGCGCGGGCGAGTTGCTGATCTTATGCTCCGCGATGGGCGGCGCGGGCCTCGCGTTCCTCTGGTACAACACGCACCCCGCGCAGGTCTTCATGGGCGATGTCGGCGCGCTCGCGCTCGGCGGCGCGCTCGGCACCATCGCCGTGATCGTGCGTCAGGAAATCGTGCTGTTCATCATGGGCGGCATTTTCGTGGCGGAAACGCTGTCGGTTATGTTGCAGGTCTTCTGGTTCAAGTTCACCAAGCGCCGTTACGGCGAAGGCCGCCGTTTCTTCAAGATGGCGCCGCTGCATCACCACTACGAGTTGTCCGGCTGGACCGAGACGCAGGTGGTGGTGCGCTTCTGGATCATCACGTTGATGTTGTGCCTGTTCGGTTTGTCCACCCTGAAGCTGCGTTGATCGGTTCGGCGTTCGCGGTTTTTTCAAGGATCAAAGAAAGGTAAAGCGATGTTTGGCGAGAAGTTCGTAGGTCGGCAAAGTCCGATGGTGCTCGTGCTGGGACTGGGTGAATCCGGTCTAGCGATGGCGCGCTGGTGCGCCAGGCACGGTTGCCGTCTGCGCATCGCCGATACGCGCGAAGCGCCGCCGAATCTCTCCGAACTCGCGGTTCACAAGATCGACGCGGATTTTGTCGGCGGCGCGTTCACGCCGGAATTGCTCGATGGCGGCATCGAACTCGTCGCGATCAGCCCGGGCCTTTCGCCGCTCGCCGACGATCTAGCGCCGCTGATCGCAGCAGCGAAAGAGTGTTGCATTCCCGTGTGGGGCGAACTCGAACTGTTCGCGCAGGCGCTGGCATCGCTCGGTGCGAACGGCTATCAGCCGAAGGTCATCGCGATTACCGGCACGAACGGCAAGACCACGACGACCGCGCTCACCGGTCTGCTCTGCGAACGCGCGGGCAAGACGGTGGCGGTCGCGGGCAACATCAGCCCGGCGATGCTCGACAAGCTCACCGAAGCGATCGATCAGACCGTGCTGCCGGACGTGTGGGTGCTCGAACTGTCGAGCTTCCAACTCGAAACCGCTCACACGTTCACGCCAGATGCGGCGGCGGTGCTGAACATCACGCAGGACCATCTCGACTGGCACGGCGGGCTCGATGCCTACGCCGCCGCGAAGGGCCGGATTTTCGGCGCGACCACGACGCGTGTGCTGAACCGCGACGACAACCGCGTGATGAAACTCGCAGCGAACGTCGCGCAGCATCGCGTGGTGACGTTCGGTTTGAACGAGCCGCTGAATGTGGGCGATTACGGCTTGCTGCGCGACAACGGCATGGCGTGGCTCGCAACCGGCATCGATCAGGACGCGTCCGACGAGGCGCCCACGCGCCGCCGCAAGAAAGACGAGGCCGAGCCGAACGTCGTATCGAAGCGTCTGATGCCCGTCGATGCATTGCGCATTCGCGGTCTGCACAACGCGGCGAATGCGCTCGCGGCGCTCGCACTGACGCGCGCCATCGATCTGCCGCTCGCCGCGCTGCTGCACGGCTTGCGTGAGTATCGCGGCGAGCCACATCGCGTGGAAGTGATCGCGCAGATCGACGGCGTCGATTACGTGGATGACAGCAAGGGCACGAATGTCGGCGCGACGGTCGCCGCGCTCGGCGGTCTCGCGCAACGACGTATCGTGCTGATCGCCGGCGGCGACGGCAAGGGTCAGGACTTCTCGCCGCTCGAAGCGCCGGTCGCACGCTGGGCGCGCGCGGTGATGTTGATCGGCCGCGACACGCCGCGCATCCGCGAAACGCTGGCATCGACGGGCGTCGTGCTCGAAGATCACGCGACGCTGGAAGAGGCGACGAACGCGGCTGCACGCATTGCCGAAGCAGGCGACGCCGTGTTGCTCTCGCCCGCCTGCGCGAGCCTGGACATGTTCAAGAACTACACACACCGCGCGGACGTATTCCGTGGCGTGGTGAAAGAAATCGCCGCTGCGCGGGGAGTGATGCTATGAGCTGGTCGGAACGCTGCGGATCGAAACTCACGGGCACGCGTCACGCGGTGCCGAGCGACTCGCTCGCGGGCCGCACCGACGCCACCGCGCGCATGCGGCGCGGTGCGGCCGGCATTGCGAGCGCCGTCAACGGCGTGCACCCTGCGCGCTCGCGCATGCTCGACTACGACTACTCGCTGCTGTGGGTGACCATTGCGCTGCTCGGCCTCGGCATCGTGATGGTGTATTCGGCGTCGATCGCCATGCCGGATTCGCCGAAGTACGCAAGCTATCGCGACTATCACTTCCTCGTGCGTCACCTGATCTCGATCGTGATGGCGCTGGTCGGCGCGGTCATCGCGTTCAAGATTCCGATCAAGACGTGGGAAAAATACGCGCCGAAATTCTTTCTGCTCTCGCTGGGTCTTCTGATCATCGTGCTGATTCCGCATATCGGCAAAGGCGTGAACGGCGCGCACCGCTGGATTCCGCTCGGCGTCACGAACATGCAGCCGTCCGAAATCATGAAGCTCACGGTGACGATCTACGCCGCCAACTACACCGTGCGCAAGCAGGAATTCATGCACAGCTTCGGCAAGGGCTTTCTGCCGATGGCGGTCGCGGTCGGCGTGGTCGGCGCGCTCTTGCTGCTCGAGCCGGACATGGGCGCGTTCATGGTGATCGCGGCCATCGCGATGGGCGTGCTGTTTCTCGGCGGCGTGAACGGCAAGCTGTTCGGCGGTCTCGTGGCGACGGCGATCGGCACGTTCACCTTGCTAGTATGGGCATCGCCCTGGCGTCGTGAGCGGATCTTCGCGTACCTCGATCCGTGGGACGATCGCTACGCGCAAGGCAAGGCTTATCAATTGACGCACTCGCTGATCGCGTTCGGACGCGGCGAGTGGTTCGGCGTAGGTCTGGGCGGCAGTGTCGAGAAGCTTAACTATCTGCCGGAAGCGCATACCGACTTCATCCTCGCGGTGATCGGCGAAGAACTCGGTTTCGTCGGCGTGATCTGCGTGATTCTGCTGTTCTACTGGATCGTGCGCCGCGCGTTCGAGATAGGCCGCCAGGCGCTCGCGCTCGACCGCACCTTCGCCGGTCTGATGGCCAAGGGCGTCGGTATCTGGTTCGGCGCGCAGACCTTCATCAACATGGGCGTGAATCTCGGGCTTCTGCCGACCAAGGGTCTCACGCTGCCGCTCGTGAGCTACGGTGGCTCGGGCATTCTGCTGAACTGCGTCGCGCTGGTGGTGTTGCTGCGCGTCGATTATGAGAATCGCGTCCTGATGCGCGGAGGAAAAGTATGACCGTGCAACGCGACCGCACCTTGATGGTGATGGCAGGCGGCACCGGGGGCCATGTGTTTCCGGGGCTGGCGGTCGCGCATTGGATGCAGGCACATGGCTGGCGCGTGGTGTGGCTCGGCAACGCGAACGGCATGGAAGCGATGCTCGTGCCGAAGCACGGCATTCCGATGGAATACGTGCGCTTCAGCGGCGTGCGCGGCAAGGGCCTCAAGACCAAGCTGATGTTGCCGGTGAATCTGCTGCGCGCGTGCTCGCAAAGCTTCGCGGCGCTGCGTCGCGTGAAGCCGGATGTCGTGCTCGGCATGGGCGGCTACATCACGTTCCCGGCCGGCATCATGACGAAGCTCGCGGGCTATCCGCTCGTGCTGCACGAACAGAATTCGATTGCGGGACTCGCGAACAAAGTGCTCGCGCATCTCGCCAAGCGCGTACTCGTTGCATTCCCGAATGTTCTGAAGAATGGCGAGTGGACCGGCAATCCGATTCGCGCGGAACTTACTGAAACTTTGCTACCCAAAGAACGCTACGCCGCGCGTTCGGGCCGTTTGAACGTGCTCGTCGTCGGCGGCAGTCTGGGTGCGGCGGCGCTGAACGAAACTCTGCCGAAAGCCCTCGCGATGCTGAATGCGGACGAACGTCCGCGTATCGTGCATCAGGCGGGCGCGAAGCATATCGACGTGCTCCAGGCGAATTACGCGGCGGCGGGTCTGCCAGTGGGCGACGACCTGCAACTCGTGCCGTTCATCGAAAACATGGCTCGCGCCTACGCCGCCGCCGATCTCGTCATCTGCCGCTCCGGCGCGATGACGGTCTCGGAAATCGCGGCGGTCGGCGTGGCCGCTTTGTTCGTGCCGTTCCCGTTCGCTGTCGACGATCACCAGACGACGAACGGTGCGTTCCTTGCGAAGAACGGAGCGGCCGAACTCATACAACAACGGGATCTGTCGGCACAGAAGCTTGCCGACTGGTTACACGCACAAACACGCGCAACGCTCGCCGAAATGGCCGAGCGTTCGCGCGCACTCGCGAAACCGGACGCGACCGAAAGAGTCGCGAGCATTTGCGCCGATGTGGCCGGCGCGCGTCTGAACGCGCAAGCAAGGGGGGCACATTAGCAATGAAACACATCGTCAAGCATATTCACTTCGTCGGCATCGGCGGCGCGGGCATGAGTGGCATCGCGGAGGTACTGCTCAATCTCGGTTATCACGTGAGCGGCTCGGATCTCGCGAACGGCGCGGTCACCGAGCGTCTGAAAGCGCTGGGCGCGCGCGTCGAGATCGGTCATCACGAACAGAACATCGAAGGCGCGAATGTGGTCGTCGTCTCGACGGCCGTGCGCGCGGACAATCCCGAAGTGCTGGCCGCGCGCCATCGCCGCGTGCCGATCGTGCCGCGCGCGGTGATGCTCGCGGAACTCATGCGCCTGAAGCAGGGCATCGCGATCGCGGGCACGCACGGCAAGACCACCACGACCTCGCTCGTCGCGAGCGTGCTGGCGGCGGGCGGGCTCGATCCGACCTTCGTAATCGGCGGGCGTCTGAACAGCGCGGGCGCGAATGCGCGTCTCGGCACGGGAGACTTCATCGTCGCGGAAGCCGACGAGTCGGACGCGTCGTTCCTCAATCTGTTTCCGGTCATCGAAGTCATCACGAATATCGATGCCGATCACATGGACACCTACGGCCACGACTTCGCGCGGCTCAAGCAGGCGTTCATCGAGTTCACGCATCGTCTGCCGTTCTACGGCATCGCGGTGCTGTGCGTGGACGATCCGAACGTGCGTGAAATCCTGCCGTTCGTGTCGAAGCCGATCATCCGCTACGGTCTCAGCGCGGAAGCCGAAGTGCGCGCGGCGAACGTCGAAGCGCGTGATGGCCGTATGCACTTCACGACCTTGCGCGCCGATGCGACGCTGCTCGACATCGTGCTGAATCTGCCGGGCACGCACAACGTGCAGAACGCGCTGGCTGCGATCGCGATCGCGACCGAACTCGAAGTCGCCGATGCTGACATCCAGCGCGTGCTCGCGGAATTCAACGGCGTGGGCCGCCGCTTCCAGCGCTACGGCGAACTTACGCCGAACAACGGCGATGGCGCGTACACGCTGATCGACGACTACGGCCATCACCCGGTGGAAATGGCCGCGACGATCGCGGCGGCGCGTGATGCATTCCCCGGCCGCCGTCTCGTGCTCGCGTTTCAGCCGCATCGCTTCACGCGTACGCGCGATTGCTTCGAAGACTTCGTGAAGGTCTTGTCCACTGTCGATGCACTCGTGCTGACCGAGGTGTATTCCGCAGGAGAATCGCCGATCGTCGCGGCGGACGGCCGTGCGCTCGCGCGCGCGATTCGCGTCGCGGGCAAGGTCGAACCGGTTTTCGTCGACACAGTGGACGAAGTACCCGATGCTGTCACGACGATCGCTCGTAATGGCGATGTGGTCATCACGATGGGCGCGGGTTCCATCGGCGGTGTGTGCGGGAAACTGGCGAACGCCCAGGCTTGATGAAAGCGGTATTACGTAAATGAGCAACCAGGTGAATCAAATCGATCCGAAACGTTTCGGCAAAGTCGCGGTGCTGCTCGGCGGACATTCCGTCGAGCGCGAGGTCTCGCTCAACTCGGGACGGCTCGTGCTGCAGGGCTTGCGCGAAGCGGGTATTGACGTCCATCCGCTCGATCCGGCGGAGCGTCCGCTGTCGGATTTGAAGGCCGAAGGCTTCGAGCGTGTATTCATCGCGCTGCACGGCGGTTACGGCGAAAACGGCCAGTTGCAGGGCGCGCTGGATTTTTACAGCATACGCTATACGGGCAGCGGCGTGCTTGGCTCGGCGCTCGGCATGGACAAGCTGCGCACCAAGCTGGTGTGGCAGCAGACCGGCATTCCCACGCCGTTGTTCGAGACCGTGTTTCGCGGCGAAGACTATGCAGCGCGCGCGCAGGACATCATCACCAAGCTGGGTCTTCCGCTGTTCGTGAAGCCGGCGAGCGAAGGTTCGAGCGTCGCGGTCATCAAAGTGAAGAGCGCTGAAACGCTGATCCCGGCGCTGGAAGAAGCGGCCAAGTTCGACAAGATCGTGATCGTCGAAAAGAGCATCGAGGGCGGTGGCGAGTTTACGTGCTGCATTGCCGGCGATCTCGATCTGCCGGTCATCAAGATCGTGCCGGCGGGCGAGTTCTACGACTATCACACAAAGTACATCGCAGACGACACCCAGTATCTGATTCCGTGCGGCCTCACCGACGCCGAGGAAGCACGCATGAAGCAGCTCACCAAGCGCGCATTCGAAATCCTCGGCTGCAGCGACTGGGGCCGCGCGGACTTCATGCTCGATGCGGATGGCAACCCGTATTTCCTCGAAGTGAACACGGCGCCCGGCATGACCGATCACTCGCTGTTGCCGAAGGCCGCGCGCGCGGTCGGCATCAGCTACAAGGATCTGGTGGTGCAGGTGCTGGCGCTCACCCTGAAGAACTAACGCACGCAAGCAGACAGACGACACGAACAAACAGGACACGACGAAACGCAATATGTGGAACAACGTTCGCCAGATGAATCTCGCCGCCAGCGCGCTGTACGCCCTCTTCATGCTGGCGCTGCTGGGCGCCGCGGGGATCTACGCGATCCAGCGTCCCGAGTTTCGTCTGCGCGCCATCCAGATCGACGGCGACACGCAGCACATCAATTCGCCGACGGTGCACGCAACGGTCATCGGTCATTTGAAGGGCAACTTCTTCACCGTCGATCTCGATACGGCGCGCGCCGCGTTCGAACAGATGCCGTGGGTGCGTCACGCAAGCGTGCGCCGAGTCTGGCCGAACGCGCTCGCCGTGACGCTGGAGGAGTACAAGCCGCTCGGCACGTGGGGCAACGATCAACTGGTGAGCGTGGACGGCGATCTCTTCACCGCGAATCAGGGCGAACTCGACGACGACCTGCCCGCATTCGACGGCCCGGACGGCACGGCGAAGGAAGTCGTCGCGCGCTATCACGATTTCGAGAAGTGGTTCGCACCGCTCGACGCGAAACCGAAAGAGGTCACGCTGTCATCGCGTTTCGCGTGGACCGTCAAGCTCTCGAACGGCACGCAGATCGAACTCGGCCGCGAGCGTAATCAGGACACACTGCATGAGCGCAGCGAGCGCCTGGTGGCATCGTGGCTCGCAGTGACAGGGCGTTGGGGGAAGGAAATCGAATATGCGGATTTGCGTTATCCGAACGGCTTTGCAATTCGAGCCGCTGGAATGCGGTTCATCAACGACACCGATAAGGCCAAGAAGTAAGCAGATGTCACGGGCAATGAGCACGCTATGAGCAAAGACTACAAAGACCTGCTGGTTTCCCTCGACATCGGAACGTCGAAGGTGGTCGCGATCGTCGCCGAACTGAAAGGCGAAGGCCACTACGAGGTGATCGGATTGGGTCAGGCCGACTCGAAGGGGTTGAAGAAGGGCGTCGTGGTCAATATCGAGGCCACGGTGCAGTCCATCCAGCGCGCGCTCGAGGAGGCCGAGCTGATGGCGGACTGCAAGATCACGAACGTGTTCACGGGGATCGCGGGCAGCCATATCCGCAGTTTCAACTCCAGCGGCATGGTCGCGATCAAGGACAAGGAAGTCACGCAGACGGATGTGGCACGCGTCATCGAAACGGCGAAGGCGATCAACATCCCGACCGATCAGCAGGTGCTGCACATCCTCACGCAGGAATTCATCATCGACGGCCAGGAGGACGTGCGCGAGCCGATCGGCATGAGCGGCATCCGGCTGGAAGTGAAGGTGCATATCGTCACGGGCGCGGTGAGCGCGGCGCAGAACATCGTCAAGTGCGTGCGCCGCTGCGGGCTCGAAGTCAACGATCTGATCCTGCAACCGCTGGCGTCGTCGCTGGCGGTGCTGACGGAGGACGAGAAGGAACTGGGTGTGGTGCTCGTCGATATCGGCGGCGGCACAACCGATATTGCGATCTTCAGCGAAGGCGCGATTCGTCATACGGCCGTGATCCCGATCGCAGGCGATCAGATCACCAGCGACGTCGCGATGGCGCTGCGCACGCCCACGCCCGACGCGGAAGACATCAAGGTGAGCTACGGCATCGCCAAGCAGGCGCTCGCCGATCCGGACGAGATGATCGAAGTGCCGGGTCTCGGCGAACGCGGTCCGCGTACGCTGTCGCGTCAGGCGCTGGCGGCGGTCGTCGAGCCGCGTGTCGAAGAACTGTTCTCGCTCGTGCAGCAGGTCGTGCGCGAATCGGGATATGAGGAATTGCTGTCGAGCGGCGTCGTGCTCACCGGTGGTGCGGCGATGATGCTCGGCATGGTCGAACTCGGCGAAGACATCTTTCTGAAGCCGGTACGCATCGGCGTGCCAGAGTATGCGGGCGGTCTCGCCGACGTGGTGCGCAATCCGCGCTACTCGACTGCGATGGGCCTGCTCGCGGAAGGACGCTCGCAACGCATGCGCGGTCGCAAGGTCGCGGTGCAGAGCGGATCGATGGGTCAGGTTTTTTCTCGCATGAAAGATTGGTTTCTCGGAAACTTCTGAGGCAGTAGCAGTACGTAAGCAATACGAACTAAGATTCGCTTACGCTCAAATATAATTTCGCGTTGGTAACGGCGGCTGATGCGCGATGGAAGGTTGCTCGATTTTTCATCGAATAACGCCGACTTTCATTCTTGACGGAGGCAACATGGATTTCGAAATGCTGGAAACGGAAACCAACGGCACGATCATCAAGGTCGTGGGTGTTGGTGGTGCGGGTGGCAACGCGGTACAGCACATGATCAACAAGGGTGTGCAAGGCGTCGACTTTATCGTGA
This sequence comes from Candidatus Burkholderia brachyanthoides, assembly GCA_001235855.1. Classification (GTDB taxonomy): domain Bacteria; phylum Pseudomonadota; class Gammaproteobacteria; order Burkholderiales; family Burkholderiaceae; genus Caballeronia; species Caballeronia brachyanthoides. The sequence continues at coordinate 3,187 of LFJI01000013.1, read as the reverse complement.
TGAATACCGACGCACAAGCGCTCGCACGTTCGCGCGCGTCGGCAGTTCTGCAACTGGGCATGAGCGGCCTCGGCGCGGGCGCCAAGCCTGAAAAGGGCAAGGAAGCGGCGGAAGATGCACGCGAGCGCATCGCCGATTCGCTGCGCGGCGCGCACATGGTGTTCATCACCGCGGGCATGGGCGGCGGCACGGGCACGGGCGCGGCGCCGGTCGTGGCACAAATCGCCAAGGAAATGGGCATCCTGACCGTCGGTGTCGTGAGCAAGCCGTTCGAGTTCGAAGGCGGCCGCCGCATGCGCGTGGCGGAAGCTGGTTCGCAGCAGCTGGAGGATCACGTCGACTCGCTGATCGTCGTGCTGAACGACAAGCTGTTCGAGGTGATGGGCGATGACGCCGAGATGGACAAGTGCTTCCAGTGCGCGGACGACGTTCTGAACAACGCAGTCGCAGGTATCGCGGAAATCATCAACGTCGATGGCCTCGTGAACGTCGACTTCGAAGACGTGAAGACCGTGATGGGCGAGCAGGGCAAGGCGATGATGGGCACGGCGACGGTTGCCGGCGTCGATCGCGCACGTCTGGCGGCTGAACAGGCGGTTGCAAGCCCGCTGCTGGAAGGTGTGGATCTGTCGGGTGCGCGTGGCGTGCTGGTGAACATCACGTCGAGCCGTTCGCTGCGTCTGTCGGAAACGCGTGAAGTGATGAACACCATCAAGTCCTACGCCGCTGACGATGCAACCGTGATCTTCGGTGCAGTGTATGACGACGCAATGGGCGATGCCCTGCGCGTGACGGTGGTCGCAACGGGTCTGGGCCGCGCGGCGAAGAAGCAGCAGCAAACGCCGATGACCTTGCTCCGCACGGGCACCGACAATCAGTCGATCGCGCACGCACATCATCAGCCGACGCACAACTCGTACGGCACGCAGCACGGCCAGTCGACGACGGACTACGGTCAGCTCGACACGCCGGCAGTGTGGCGCTCGACCCGTGAAACCGCGGCATCGCACGTGCAGGCGCTGCAAGAGAAGGGCGTGGACACGTACGACATCCCGGCGTTCCTGCGCAAGCAAGCGGACTGAAGCATCGCGCGCGGTTTAGTGCTGAAATAGGGCATTGAGCCAAACACGAGCGATGCCGCACCGCGAGCCGTGCTGAACGCCCGGACGCGACGAAGCAAGGTTTCGCGTGGGGCGACTGTCCAAGGCCGCGTCGAGGCTGAAGTCGAGCCGGACGCCAGGCCGTGGCCAGCCGACCACCACGTATTTGCCGCCCGACGTCGGGGCAGGCGGATGGAAACTCAGGGCGTCGAACGAGCGTTCCGCAATTGCCGCGGGACGATTCATCGCGAGGATGCGACGAACCGCTGACATGGAAAGGACCGAGCATGATCAAAGTGGGTGATACGTTGCCCGATGCAAAGCTCTTCGAGTTGATCGAAGAGGCGACGGAGGGCTGTGCCGTGGGACCGAATGCGTTCCCGGCGTGCGAGCGGGCCGCCGGCAAGTGCGTGGTGATCGGGTTGCCGGGCGCGTTTACGCCGACGTGCTCCGCCAGACACGTGCCGGGCTACGTCGAGAAGGCGGCGGACTTGTCCGCTGCCGGCATCGATGAAGTCTGGTGCGTTTCCGTCAACGACGCGTTCGTGATAGAGCGCGTGGGGACGCAATCTTCAAACCGTGGGCAAGGTGAAGATGATCGCCGACGGCAGTGCGCGTTTCACCCAGGCACTCGGACTGGATCAGGATTTGACCGAGCGCGGCATGGGAATTCGTTCCCAGCGCTACGCGATGGTGGTCGACGACGGCGTAGTGACGGCGTAGTCAAGACGCTCAACGTCGAAGCACCCGGAAAGTTCGAAGTCAGCGACGCTCAGACTATACTCGCGACGTTGCACTGATCGCGGCGGTGTTTCTCACGTTGTCTCTGCACAACGCTCCGAACGCCCTCGTTTTCAGCCGTAACTTGGGGCCGATGACTGGAAATGCCTCCATTCCGGGCATCGGCCCATTCTACTTCATTGTTTTGACATCGCGACGTAACACCGGGAAACAGTTGATAACTGTGGAATCAAGACGTTGCACGTCGGATGGAGTATAATTCGACTTATTAGTTTATATTGTACGATTGATTCTATTAATAGGGAATCTGAATCGGAAAAACAAGATCATGCTGAAGCAGCGAACAATCAAGACCATCGTCAAAACCGTGGGAATCGGGCTCCATTCCGGCCGCAAGGTCGATTTGACGCTCCGTCCGGCGCTGGCAGGCACGGGCATCGTGTTCTCGCGCGTCGATTTGCCGGAACCGGTGGATATTCCGGCCTCCGCGATGGCGATCGGCGACACTCGTCTCGCGTCCGTGTTGCAGAAGAACGGCGCGCGCGTGTCGACCATCGAGCACTTGATGTCGGCGTGCGCGGGACTCGGCATCGACAATCTGTATGTCGATGTAACTGCCGAGGAAATCCCGATCATGGACGGCAGCGCGGCTTCGTTCGTGTTTTTGATTCAATCGGCGGGGGTCGAGGAACAGAACGCAGCGAAGAAATTCATCAAGGTGACGAAGTCCGTCGAAGTGCGCGATGGCGACAAATTTGCGCGTCTCGACCCGTATTTCGGCTTCAAACTCAGCTTTACCATCGATTTCCGTCATCCGGCGGTCGATAAGACCGGGCAGGCGCTGGAAGTGGATTTCGCGTCCACGTCGTATGTGCGCGATATCGCACGGGCGCGCACGTTCGGTTTTGCGCACGAAGTCGAAATGATGCGTGAACTCGGTCTTGCGCGCGGCGGCAGCATGGACAACGCCATCGTGCTCGACGGATACCGCATTCTGAACAACGATGGCCTGCGTTACGACGACGAGTTCGTGAAGCACAAAATGCTCGACGCGATCGGCGACCTGTATGTGGTGGGTCATCCGCTGCTGGCTTCGTACAAGGCGTACAAGGGCGGCCACGCGATGAACAACATGCTGCTGCGCGAATTGCTCAAGAACGAAGACGCCTATGAAATCGTCACGTTCGAGGACATGCAAAAGGCGCCGCGCGGGTTCGGTTTCGACACGCAGACGGCTTTCGCCTGATCGCGAACACCGGACTTCGCATGAGAAAGAGCGGCCGAGGCCGCTCTTCAGACTGCTGACCAACCCCACGTTTTGGAAAACGTGGGGTTTAATGAGATGG
>LFJI01000129.1 GCA_001235855.1 Candidatus Burkholderia brachyanthoides | reverse complement strand
ACTTCGGACGAACCATTCGTCCGAAGTGTTACCCATGTCTCCGGTCTATACACCGCAGCAAAGAAAGTCACCCCTCCGCCGGGGAGGCGGCTACTGAGTAGAAAGCGCGATAAGGGGCCCATTGTGCCGACGCCGAGTACTAAAGACGCCTACGACCAATACCACCCAAGCGCAAGTAAATACAAAACCGGTCAACCAGTATTCCTCAACCCCGCAGCAATCCCATTGATAGTGAGATGAATGCCACGCCGCAGGCGCAGATTCTGATCCCCAGCGCGATGCCGCTTAAGCAACTCCACCTGAAGGTGATTCAGCGGATCGAGATAAGGAAACCAATTTTTGATAGACCGCGCAAGCAAAGGATATCCGCAAGCCGATCCCGCTTGCCCGTAATTTCCGCGAGCATGTCCGAAGTCCGCTCATGCTCGGACACGATCCGATCGAACACTGCGATCGAACACTGTCTTTCGCAGCTTCTTATCGGCGACGAGCTGCGCGTACCGCGAGATCAATCTTGGTAAGTGTTATATCATATTCGACAGCAGGTTCTTGAAGAACGGCCACGTCTTGTGCATCTTGCGCAGCATCGCGTGGCGCGTGGCGCGTTCCGCTTCCGACCCGGCCTGTTCGAGATAAGCGGATACGGCGCTGCCAAAGCCGAACCGTCCGGTCAGCAACAACCGGCACTGGCCCCACGAAAAGCCCCACGGAATCGCCCGCAAATCTTCGATCTTGCGCTTCTTCGGGTCCTGCAACTTGCGCGATGCCGGCCGGCTGCCGATATTCAACTCCGCGATCTCCGCAATTGGCGTCGACGAGAAAAAGTAGTCCGTGAACCCCGGCGTCTCATAGACGAGCGCGCGATATGCCGCCATCGCTGAATCCGACAGGGTCTGCATCGCGGTTTCGAACTTCGGCAGGTCCGCTGGCGCGTTTTCATCAGGCAACAGCGAGGCCTCGAGCGTCGCCGCGACGACCGTCTCCAGATTGCGCCGCCCGATTTCCGGATTGCCGAACTTGCTCGCGATCACTTCACCCTGCTCGGTCAGGCGAATCTGCCCATCGACCGTGCCGGGCGGCTGCGACAGAATCGCCTGATAGGTCGGGCCGCCGCCGCGTCCCACCGTGCCGCCACGGCCATGGAACAGCCGCAGCGTCGTGCCGCGCTGCCTGAACAGTGCAACCAATGCCAGTTCCGCGTTGTACAATTTGTAGTTCGACGTGAGAAAGTCGCCGTCCTTGTTGCTGTCCGAATAGCCGAGCATCACTTCCTGCTCGTTGCCCTGATTCCCGATCGGCGCATCGATGCCCGGCAGATTGAAATACTCGTCCATGATGACCGGCGCATTGCGCAAGTCCGCGATCGTCTCGAACAGCGGAATCACCATCACGCCATCGCGCGGCGGGTCGTCCTTGCTGCCGAGATAGCCGCGCAGCACGCCAGTTTCCTTTTGCAGCAACATCACTTCGAGCAGATCGCTGACCGTCTCCGTATGCCAAATGATGTAGTTACGCGCCGCGCGCTTCTCTTCTTCTGAGAGCGCGGCGTAATCGGCGATCACGCCTGCGTGCGCCATCAGTTCGGCGATGACGGCTTCGTGGATGTCCGAACTCTGCCGCAAGTTGATGCTCGCGAGATGGAAGCCGAACACTTCCGACGCGCGCGCAAGCGGCGCCAGGCGCAGCAGCGACAGCGACAGCGACGCGCCATGATGCTGCGCCAGCGAATCGATCAGCACATGCAGATCGCGCGTGAACTCGGCAGCATCGGCGTAGGGCGTCGCGCGCACCGGGGCCGCCCCGCGTCCCGCGCTGCGCAGCGCGACCGCGCCTTCGCCCAGACGCACGCGCTCGCTTGCCACCAGCCACGTGTAGATGCCGATCAGCGCGCGCCGGTACGGCTCGTCCGTGCGATGCGGCGACGCGTCGGCGAGCGACTTCAACGCATCGCTCGAAGCAGACAAGAGATCCGACACAGACAGTTCCGCGTCCAGCTTGTGCACTTGCTCCAGATAGTGTTCGAAGATCACCGTGGCCTGCCGCGTGATGGCGGCGTCGAGCGTTTCGGCGGTGACGTTCGGATTGCCGTCGCGATCGCCGCCGATCCAGCTTCCCATCTGCAGGAACGCCGGCAGACGCGCGGGCAGGCCATGTTCGGCGAGCGCGCCTTCGATATCGGCATACAGCGCGGGAATCTCTTCGAGGAAGGTCGCGCGGTAATACGACAACGACAGCGCGTTCTCGATTTCATCGGCAACGGTCAGGCGCGTCTCGCGCAGCATGCGCGTCTGCCACAGCGAGGTCACGTGCGCGCGCAACACCAACACCGCTTCGTTGTTGCGCGCGCGTTCGCGTGCCGTCAGTTCCTGGTCGCGTTCCGCCAGAAGACGCGCGATGTCGTGCTGCGCATCTAGAATCGATTTGCGCGACACCTCGGTCGGATGCGCGGTGAGCACCGGCACGATCAGCGCGGCGTCGAAGAACTTCTGCAACATCTTGCGCGTCGCGCTGACGTTCTTCTGCTCGCGCATGCGTTCGATCGCATACACGATGGTGCCCGGCTGCGGCGCAGAACCGGCTAGCGCATGAATGCGGCGGCGATTGTGATGCCGGTCCTCCGCGATATTCGCCAGATGCGAGAAATAACTGAACGCGCGCACGACCGACACGGTTTGCTCCGGCGTCAGCGCGCGCAGCTTCTTCTCCAGCGCCTGCGAGGTGTCGACGTCGTCTTCGCGGGGTGTCGACATCGTCTTCGCGGCGGAATTTCACGGCCGTCTGACGAATCATCTCGACCACATCGAACACCGCATCGCCTTCCTGTTTGCGCAGCACGTCGCCGAGCAGGCGGCCGAGATAGCCGCGGATGTCCTCGAACAGCGGACGATCCTTGTCGTCGCGCGAGCGGGCGCGATCGCGTTGCTCGCCGCGCCGTTGGCCCGCGCGGGCTTCTTGCCGGCTTTCGCAGCTTTGGGCGCTTTCGCGACGCCTTCAATGCCTGGCTTGGCCTTGAGAGGTTTCGACGCGGTCGATGCCTTCGACGCACTTGCGGCTTTCGTCGTGTCGACGGAAGAAGACGACGCCTGCTTCGGCGTGTCGGGGAGAGAGTCGGGCGATGCGGCAGTGCGGCGCGCTTTGCGTGCCGGTCCGGAAGACGTCGCGTGTGTTCTCCTCTGTAGCTGCAAGACCAAGGTACAACGTCAAAAATCAGCGACGGAAACGCAGGCGTTGCGTGTAATCGTCGATTGGCACCGGCCGCTGAAGACGCGGCGTTGCGAACGGGCGTGCCACCGGGTCATGCCGTCGGGTCACGGCCGTCGTCGTGAAAACCGCCGCCGTCCAGCTCCGCCCAAGACCGTTGAGCAGCCTGAAGGGCGCACCGCACAAGGCTTGGCGCGGCGCCCGTCCATAATTGGACCCTGGTATGCGTGCTACCATTGTTCGTTATTTCATCCCGTCATTTTCATCGAGCATCAATGAATTCCGAACCGCATTCGACGACACCGCCCGAGACGCTCATCATCGCATCGAGGGAAAGCCGGCTGGCCATGTGGCAAGCCGAGCATGTTCGGTGTGCGCTGCACAAATTATATCCACGATGTGACGTGAAAATCCTCGGAATGACGACGCGCGGCGATCAGATTCTCGATCGCACGTTGTCGAAGGTCGGCGGCAAGGGCCTCTTCGTGAAGGAACTCGAAGCCGCACTCGCCGATGGCCGCGCCGATCTCGCCGTGCATTCGCTCAAAGACGTGCCGACGCAGCTGCCCGAGGGCTTCACGCTCGGCGCCATTTTCGAGCGTGAAGATCCGAGCGATGCCTTCGTGTCGTCGCACTACGAATCGCTGGCGGCGCTGCCGGAAGGAAGCATCGTCGGTACGTCGAGCCTGCGCCGCGAAGCGATGATCCGCATGCGCTTTCCGCACCTCGATGTGCGTCCGCTGCGCGGCAATCTCGATACGCGTCTGGGCAAGCTGGACCGCGGCGATTACGCGGCGATCATCCTCGCCTCGGCGGGATTGAAGCGGCTCGGTCTCGAAGCGCGTATCCTCGCGCGGCTGGATTCGTCGGAGAGTTTGCCGGCGGCGGGGCAGGGCGCGCTCGGCATCGAGATTCGCGCGGATCGCCCCGAACTCGCAGCGTGGCTCGAGCCGCTGCATGACGAACGCACCGCGCTCGCGGTCGAAGCGGAGCGTGCCGTGTCGCGCGCCCTCGGCGGCAGTTGCGAAGTGCCGCTCGCCGCGTTCGCGCAATGGCGCGGCGATTCGCTGCATCTGCGCGGCATCGTGTCGATGCCCGACGGCCGCCGCGTGCTGCGCGCCGAAGAACGCACGCGCGCGCCGGATATGAAAGCCGCGCTCGAACTGGGCCGGCGCGTGTCGAGCGAACTCGAAGCGCAGGGCGCCATGGAGATTGTCGGCGCGCTCAGCACCATGAGACGCACCGAACGCGGCGCCGACGGGGAAGCAATCCTGATGGCGAGCGAACGCCGCGCCACCATCGTCGTCACGCGTCCGGTCGGGCAGTCGGCCGGGCTGATCGAGCGGTTGCACGAGGCGGGTTTCGAGACGCTCGAGTTTCCGTTGATCGATATCGCGCCGATCGAGGACGAAGCGCCCTTGCGCGCCGCGCTCGACGAACTTTACGGCCCGCATGTGCTGCGTTACGCGCTCGTGGTCTTCGTGTCCCCGAACGCGATCGACAAATCTTTCGTCAAGCTGAATGCGCGCTGGCCGGTCGAAGTGCCGGTCGCGGTTGTCGGTCCCGGCAGCATCGCGGCGCTCGCGCGCAACGGCGTGCGCGAACCGGCGTACACGATCATCAGCCCGTCGACGGAACACGCCGATCCGCGTTTCGATTCCGAGGCGCTCCATGCGGCCATCGAGGCGTACTTCGACGAAAGCAGTCTCGAAGGCAAGCGCGTGCTGATCGTGCGCGGCGACGGCGGCCGCGAATGGCTCGCCGAGCGCATGACCGAAGCGGGCGCGGGCGTGGAGAAGGTGGCGGCCTACCGGCGCGTGCTGCCCGAGCCGTCGATGCAGAATTGGGAGCGTATCCACGCGCTGCTTTCGGGCGATTCGCGCCATGCCGAAGACCGACACGCGTGGCTCCTGACCAGCTCCGAGGGCGTGCGCAATCTCGACGAACTCGCGCGCGAACATCTCACCGACGACGAAATCGCACGGCTGAAGCGCGCGCCGATCGTGTGCCCGCACCCGCGCATCACCGAAGCCACACGTCAGACCGGTTTTGATACGATTACGGTGTCCGGCGCGGGCGATGAGCGCATTGTCGAGTCGATCGATGCATTATTCCCGCGCGCGGCCGGTGCGAGCGCGCAGACATCCGCCACGGCGGATGCGCAGTCCGCGTCGCATACGCAGGCGTCCACGCCGACGGGCGCGCGCGGCATCGGCAGCAGATACCTCATCGGCCACCGCGCCGGCCCACCAACCGGCTCAATCACGCATGACTGATTCGAACGATTCCAAGAAAGCTTCACCTCAGCCGAACGTGACCTCGTCCCTGCCGCCGAACAAGCCTTTCACGCCCTTCGAGCAGCAGGAGAAGCGGCGCGGCGCCCCCGGCATGGCGCTGTTGTGGCTCGTCATCGTCATTCTCGCGGTGGCGGCGGGCGCGGGCGCCTTTGTCCTGAACCGCAAATTCGAGCGTCACAACCAGCAGCTCGCGCAGCAAGTGGCGCAAGCCGATGCGCAAAACGCCGAGTTGCGCGCCAAGGCCGATCAGGCCGCGAGCGCGACAGCCGCGCTCAACACGCAGGTCATCCAGTTGCAAGGCAAGCTCGCCGATGCCGAGGCGCATAGCCAGGCATTGCAGCAGCAGTATCAGGACCTCGCGAGCAATCGCGACGACTGGACCGTGGCCGAAGTCGAGCAGATTCTGTCGAGCGCGAGCCAGCAGCTTCAGCTGACCGGCAACGTGCAGCTCGCGCTGTTCGCGCTGCAAAGCGCCGACGAACGGTTCGCCGCGACCAACGGGCCGCAGGTCGTCGTGATCCGCAAGGCGATTGCGTCCGACATCGACAAGCTCAAGTCCACGCCGAGCACCGACCTCACGGACCTCGCGATCAAGCTGGATACTGCCATCAATCAGATCGACCAGTTGCCGCTGATGGGCGAAGCGCCGATCGCGCAGCCGCGCGCGCAGGCCGCCGAGCCGGCGGCCTGCGCATCGATCGCGGCGGCGACCGGCGAGCCGCGCTGGAAAGTGCTGTGGCGGCAGATCACGAGCGGTATCGGGCAGCAGTTGTCGAGCCTCGTGTCGGTGCGCCGCATCGACAACGCGGACGCCATGCTCACGTCGCCGGATCAGGGCTACTTCGTGCGCCAAAACGTGAAGCTGCGTCTGTTGTCCGCGCGTCTGTCGCTGATGTCGCGCAGCGAGGCGACGCTGAAGTCCGACCTGCAAGCCGCCGACGCCGCGCTCGGACGTTATTTCGATCCGTCGTCGAAGAAGGTTCAGACCGTGCGTGAACTGCTCAAGCAGGTCGATGCCGCGTCGCCCGCCGTCTCGCTTCCGAATCTGAAGGCGAGCCTCGCCGCCGTCCATCAATTCAAGCGAGGCGGATGATGACGATTCGAGGACTCATCTGGCTGGCGCTGCTGTTCGCCGTCGCGGTGGTTGTGGCCACCGTCGGCGGCTTCGATGGCGGGCAGATCCTGCTCGTCATTCCGCCGTATCACGTGGACGTGTCGCTGAACCTGTTCGTGGTCGCGCTCGTGGTGCTGTTCATCGTGCTTTACGGCGTGATCCGCGCGCTCCGCGGCGTGTGGAAGATGCCGGGGCGCGTCGCGGCGTATCGCGCGCGCAGCAAGCAGAACAAGGCGAACGCTTCCCTTCGCGACGCGGTCGGCCATCTGTACGCGGGCCGCTTCTCAAAGGCGGAGAAAGCCGCGCGCGATGCGCTCATCGTCGATGACAACAAGGGCGCGGCGAGTCTCGTGGGCGCGAGCGCGGCCCATCGTCTGCACGAATATGTGCGCCGCGACGAATGGCTCGCGCAGGTGTCCGGCGCGGACTGGCAGGACGCGCGCCTGATGGCCACCGCCGACATGAGCGTGGACGGCCGCGACGCCGACGGCGCAATGGTCGCGCTCACCGAAATGCAGGCGCAGGGCGGGCGGCGCATCCACGCGCAGCAGATCGCGCTGCGCGCGCAGCAGCAGCTGAAGAACTGGGGCGAGGTGCTCAAGCTCGTGCGCATGCTGGAGAAGCGCGAGGCGTTGCATCCGGCAGTGGCGGTGCGCTTGAGGCAAGTGGCGTCGGAGAATCTGCTGCGCGACCGCCGGCACAATCCAGACGCGCTGCTCGAGTTCTGGCAGACGCTGACGCCGGCCGAGCGCCAGTCGCCGCGTCTCGCCGCTCTCGCGGCCGAACTGCTGATTGCGCTGGATCGCCGCGCGGAGGCGCGCAAGATCGTCGAGGAAGCACTGTCGCATAACTGGGACGCGCGCCTGTTGCGGCGCTATCCGGATTGCATCGTCGATGGTGATGCCTTCCCGCTGATCCAGCGCGCCGAAGCATGGCAGAAGGAGCGCACCGAAGACGCGGACTTGCTGTTCACGCTGGGGCGGCTGTGCCTGCATCAGCAACTGTGGGGCAAGGCGCAGGCGTTCCTCGAGCAGGCGCTGAAGCTGGCTGAAGACGAACCGCTACGGATTCGTACGCATCGGGCGCTGGCGCGTCTGCTCGAGCAACTCGGCGATGCGGACAAAGCCGCCGAGCATTATCGGGCGAGCGCCCTGGCGATGAACGTGGTGTAAGAGCGTCGCTGCACGCAGCCGCAAAGAAAAAGCCGCATGGGTGAACTGACCCCAAAAAGTTAGACAGTTATTCGTCTAGGCCGCTGAGGGCTGGGTTCTGTACATCACGGGACTCAGCCCTTTCAATTTGAGCTTGATGCGGTCGTGGT
>LFJI01000128.1 GCA_001235855.1 Candidatus Burkholderia brachyanthoides | reverse complement strand
TCACGGTGGGATTTGCACCCACTAAATTGGATTGCGCCCATGCTGGGCGCACATGCACGAAGGCCCCGGCCGGCTCACGCCGGTCGGGGCCTTCGCCCGTTGGGAAGCCTTCTGGACCTTACTGCCCCGCGATCGTCATCCGTTCGATCAGCACCGAGCCGATCTCCTTCGTGCCGCGCACCACGGTATCCGAGCCGATGGCTTCGATGTGCCGGAACATCTCCTGCAGCGTGCTCGCGACGGTGATTTCCTCCACCGCGTGCTGGATCTTGCCGTCTTCGACCCAGAAGCCCGACGCGCCGCGCGAGTAGTCGCCGGTGACGTAGTTGACGCCCTGCCCCATCAATTCCGTCAGCAGCAGGCCGGTGCCGAGTTTTTTCAGCATCGCTTCGAAGTCGTCTTCCGGTTTCGTGTTGGCGCTCGTCATGCTGAGATTGTGCGAGCCGCCCGCGTTGCCGGTCGTCTGCATGCCGAGCTTGCGCGCGGAGTACGTCGACAGGAAATAGCCCTGCACGACGCCGTCCTCGACGACCTTGCGCTTGTGCGTGCGCACGCCTTCCTCGTCGAACGGCGCGCTGCCAATGCCGCCCTTCACCGCTGGATCTTCGACGATCTGGATATGCGGCGCGAACACCGGCTTGCCGAGGCTATCGACCAGAAACGTGGTCTTGCGATACAGCGCGCCACCGCTCACCGCCTGCACGAACGCGCCGAGAATGCCCGCCGCTAGCGGCGCTTCGAACAGCACGCGGCACTTGCGCGTGTCGAGGCTGCGTGTGCCGAGCCGCGCGAGCGCGCGTTCCGCCGCGTACCGGCCGACCGCCTCGGGCGCCGCGAGATAGAGGGCGTTGCGCTTGGAGGTGTACCAGTCGTCGCGCTGCATGTCGCGCCCGGATGCCGCGATCGGCGCGCACGCGATGTAATGCCGCGAATACGGATAGCCCGCCATGAAACCGCGCGAGGTCGCGAGCACGAACTGCGAGTGCTGCGCCGACACGCTCGCGCCTTCCGAATTGCTGATGCGCTTGTCGACCGCGAACGCCGCCGCTTCCGCGCGACGCGCGATGTCGGCGGCTTCTTCCGCGTCAACGTCCCACGGATGGTAGAGATCGAGATCCTGCGGCGATTTTTCGAGCAGGTCTTCCTCGGCGAGGCCGGTGGCACTGTCTTCGGCCGTGAAACGCGCGATGTTGTACGCCGCTGCGACCGTATCGCGCAGCGCCTCGCGGGTGAAGTCGGCGGTGCTCGCATTACCGCGCTTCTTGCCGATGAACACCGTCACGCCGACCATCTTGTCGCGATTGTGCTCGATGGTCTCGACCTCGCCGCGCCGCACGCTCACCGAGAGGCCGTCGCCTTCGGAGATTTCGGTGGCGGCGTCGCTCGCGCCGAGTTCCTTCGCGTAGCGAAGGAACTCGGCGGCGATTTCCTTGAGTTCGTCTTGCGTGTGCGGAAAGTAGCGTTGCTTGACGTCCATGTCTGCTGCCATTTTGTCTTTGCCTTAGGTTCGTTGCCTGAGGATATCGGCGCGCCGTGCGCCAGCGTAGGTCATTGCGTTGGAGTTGTTCGATCCATTACGCGATCGTAACAAGGAGTGCGCGGCTTCACTCGCCGGGCGCGTCCGGAAGCCGCATCGCGCAAGCTATAATATCGTCATGTATCGCCATGTATCGCCATGAACCGTAAAATCCGCATTCAACCCATCGACGCCAGCAATGAGGCCGACGACAACGGCTACGATCGCCCGTCGAAATCGCAACTGAAGCGCGAAATGCACGCGCTGCAGGAACTCGGTCAGGCGCTGATCGAATTGCCGAAAAACACGCTCAAGCACATGCCCGAAGCGCTCGACGACGCCGTGCGCGAAGCGCGCCGTATCACCGATCACGAAGGCAAGCGGCAGCAGTTGCAGTATGTCGGCAAGGTCATGCGCTCGCTGACAGAAGACGAAGTCGCCGCGCTGCGCACTGCGCTCAACACGCATCGCGGCGTGAACAAGTCGGAAACCGCGCGTCTGCACTGGATCGAACGCGCGCGCGAGCAGTTGCTCGACAAGGACGAAGCGCTCACCGATTTCATCCAGAAGCATCCGGGCGTCGACGCGCAGGAAGGCCGCACGCTGATCCGCAATGCGCGCAAGGAACGCCAGCAGCAGAAGCCGCCGCGCTACTACCGCGAGCTGTTCCAGTGGATCAAGAACGCGGCGGGCGTGACGAACGAAGAAAGCGACGATGACGACCACGCGTAACCGCCCGGACGAACTGGTCGTCGGACTCGTGTCGATCAGTGATCGCGCGTCGCAAGGCGTGTACGAGGACAAAGGCGTGCCGTCGCTGCAGGAGAATGGCTCGGCGCCGCGCTCGCCTCGCCGTGGCGCGCGGAAACGCGCCTGATCCATGACGACGCCCCGACCATCTCCGCGACGCTCATCGAACTGGTGGATACGCTCGGCTGCGATCTCGTGCTGACGACCGGCGGCACCGGCCCCGCCCGCCGCGACGTGACACCCGAGGCGACGCTCGCGGTTGCCAGCAAGCCGATGCCCGGCTTCGGCGAGCAGATGCACCAGATCAGCCTGAATTCCGTGCCGACGGCCCATTCTTTCGCGGCAGGTCGCGGTGATCCGCGAGACGGCGGATCACGCGGCGCTGATCATCAACCTGCCGAGTCAGCCGAAGTCGATCAAGGAAACGCTGGAAGGATTGAAGGACGCCGACGGCAAGCAGAAAGTGCCGGGCATCTTCGCGACGGTGCCGTATTGCATCGACCTGATCGGCGGCCCATATGTGGAAACGCGGCCCGAAGTCGTGGCCGCGTTTCGTCCGAAAAGCGCGCTGCGTCCGCCGAAGAATTAAAGCGAGGTTATGGCGCGTCAGCCGCCAGCGCCGACGGAATCAGGAAGTGCTGACAGTAGTACTTCAATTCGTCGATCGACTCGTGGATATCGGCCAGCGCCGTGTGCATCGCGCGCTTCTGGAAACCCTTGTAGATGGCGGGCTGCCAGCGGCAGCACAGTTCCTTCAGCGTACTGACGTCGAGGTTGCGGTAATGGAAGAACGTCTCCAGTTCCGGCATCCAGCGCGCCATGAAACGGCGGTCCTGGCAGATCGAATTGCCGCACATCGGCGATTTGCCGGGCGGCACATACTGGCCGAGAAACTCGCGAATCTGGCGCGTCGCCTCGGCCTCATCCACCGTCGACGCCTTCACCCGCTCGGTCAGTCCCGAACGGCCGTGCGTGTTGCGGTTCCATTCGTCCATGCGCCCGAGCGTCTCGTCGGTCTGATGGATCGCGAGAACCGGTCCCTCCACCAGTTTGTCGAGCGTCGAATTCGTCATTACCACCGCGATCTCGATGATGCGGTCGTTATCAGGATCGAGCCCGGTCATTTCCATGTCGAGCCACACGAGGTTCATGTCGCTGCGCACGAGCTTGTTATCTTCGGATGCAGAGGTAGCGGAAGTGTCGGTCATGAAAGCGGTCTGAGAGTGGAAAAGCCTCGATGCGCCGCTATCGTTCCCATTGCAGGAAGTGACACGCCGGCACAGGCTAGAATCTATAATTCTCGCATAGTTCAATCCAATCGGAAATCCCCGGATGACCAACCTCACGCTCGCATTCTCGACGATCTTCGTCGTCGCCCTGGTCGGCAGGGTGTCGACCAAGCTCTGGCTCGCGTCACGCCAGATCCGCTATGTCGTGGCACACCGCAACGACGTGCCGTCGCAGTTCAGCAAGACGATCCCGCTGAGCGCGCATCAGCGCGCGGCGGACTACACCGTCGAGCGCACACGCCTCACCATGATCGAAATCGTCGCCAGCGCCGTCGTGCTGGTCGCGCTGACGCTGCTAGGCGGCGTGCAGGCGCTCGACATGGCGATCAGCGGCGCGCTCGGGCGCGGCTATCTCGGGCAGATCACGCTGGTGGCCGCGGTCATCGCGATCACGAGCCTGATCGACCTGCCGTTCGACTACATTCGCCATTTCGTGATCGAAGAGAAATTCGGTTTCAACTGGATGTCGAAGAAGCTGTTTTTCGTCGATCTGATCAAGGGCGTGGTGATCGGCACGATCATCGGCGCGCCGCTGTTCCTGCTGGTGCTGTGGCTGATGGATCGCGCGGGCGCCTACTGGTGGCTGTGGACGTGGTTCGTGTGGGTCGCGTTCCAGTTGCTGGCGATGATCATCTATCCGACCTTCATCGCGCCGCTCTTCAACAAGTTCGAACCGCTGAAGGACAAAGCGCTGGTCAAGCGCATCGAGAACCTGATGTCACGCACCGGCTTCGCGGCGAAGGGCCTGTTCGTGATGGACGGCAGCCGCCGCTCCGCGCACGGCAATGCGTATTTCACGGGATTTGGCGCGGCCAAGCGCATCGTGTTCTTCGACACGCTGCTCGCGCGCCTGTCGGGCAGCGAGATCGAAGCCGTGCTCGCGCACGAACTCGGCCACTTCAAGCGCCGGCACGTGCTCAAACTGATGGTCGTCATGTTCGGCATCAGCCTGGCGATGCTCGCGCTGCTCGGCTGGCTCGTGCAAACGACGTGGTTCTATGAAGGCCTTGGCGTGCGGCCGTCGCTCGTCGGCGGCAATAACGGCCTTGCGCTCGTGCTGTTCATGCTGGTCTTGCCGGTGTTCATGTTCTTCGTGACGCCGCTCGGCAGCCTGACGTCGCGCAAGAACGAATTCGAAGCCGATGCATTCGCCGCGAGCCAGACCGATCCGAAGGATCTCGTCAACGCGCTGGTGAAGCTCTACGAAAACAACGCGTCCACGCTTACACCCGATCCGATCTATACGGCGTTCTACTACTCGCATCCGCCTGCATCGCAGCGCATCGACCGATTGATGCAGCACGCCGTATGACCCGGCATGCCACCGGCCAGTCCAAGCACGCGAGCGTCGGCGCGCGGCTCGAAGGTATCGTGATCGCGGCGCACGGCCGACACTACCTCGTCGCGCCCGACGATCATGGCCCGATGCTGCAATGCTTCCCGCGCGGCAAGAAGAGCGAAGTCGCGGTCGGCGATCGCGTGAGCTACGAGCAGTCGTCGGCGGATCAGGGCATGATCGTCGAGATCGGCGAGCGGCGCAACCTGCTGTATCGCTCGGATCAGTTCAAGTCGAAGCTGTTCGCGGCGAATCTGGATCAATTGCTGATCGTGCTCGCGACCGAACCGCATTTCAGCGAGGACCTGCTCGGCCGCGCGTTGATCGCGGCGGAGGCGCACGGGCTGGAATCGCTCATAGTGCTTAACAAGATCGATGTGGAAGGCGCGCTGCCGCTCGCGCGCGAACGCCTCGAGCCGTATCGCGCGCTGGGTTACACGGTGATCGAACTGTCCGCGAAAATGGCGCCCGGCGACGTTCATCCTCAACTCGACGCCCGCCTCAAGGATCGCTCAACGATCCTGCTCGGCCAGTCCGGCATGGGCAAATCGACGCTCGTGAATCTGCTTGTGCCCGACGCCGACGCCGCGACGCGCGAAATCTCATCGGCGCTGAATAGCGGTCGTCACACCACCACGTTCACGCGGCTCTATCACCTGCCCGAGGGCGGTTCGCTGATCGATTCGCCGGGCTTTCAGGAGTTCGGGCTGCACCATCTCACCGAAGGGCAACTGGAACGCGCGTTCGCCGACTTCCGCCCGTATCTCGGCAAATGCCGCTTCTACAGCTGTCACCATCTGCGCGAGCCGGGCTGCGCGGTGCTCGAAGCGGTCGATATCAGACCGAAACGCCACGCGCTGTATGCGCAACTAGTCCACGAAGCGAGCCAGATCGTTCGATGAAACGCCTGACGCACGCCCAACCTCATTACCGCGCAGCATTGGGTGAACGTGCTGGCGACGGCGGGCATGCCGTGCGAATTGCACAACCGCTATCTGAACGGGGCGATGGGAGAGATTCCGGCGGATCAGTGCGCGCCGGAGATCTGGATCGTCGACGATCGCGACAAAGCGTTGGCGCTGCGCCTGCTGGAGCGCGCGAGAAGCGGACCGGACGCGAATGCCCGGCCGTGGCGATGCGGCCAGGCCAGTGCGGCGAATGGCTCGAAGCGCAGTTCACCGTGTGCTGGCAGTGTCAGACGGCGCGAATCCGCTGGACGACTGACTACGACGTTCGGGGCGCTCAGGCGAGCCACACCGCGATGGTGAGCATCAGCAACAGCAGCATCCACAGGATGACCGCGCGCCAGACGAGACCCACCGCCGACTGAAGCGTGCGCGACGTGCAGTCGTCGCCGACCGGCAGCGGACTGGCATCGCCGACGGCGAGCGCTTCCACGCTCAACGGTTCGGCGAGCGGCCCCGCGAGACGCGCGCCGAGCGCGCCGCTGCCGGCCGCGAGCAACACGCCTTCGTTTGCATCCGGCCACTGGCGCGCGTGATTGCGCCACGCGTAGATCGCATCCTCGAAGTTGCCGACGATGGCAAAGCCCAGTGCCGTCAGGCGCGCGGGTACCCAGTCGATCACGAAGAACGCCCGCTGCGCGAACGACGAAAACGCCGCCGTGCGCTCCGGATTCGGCTCCGCCCATGCCCACGCCAGATACTCGGCGATGCGATAGAACACCGCGCCCGCCGGCCCGATCGGAATCAGGAACCAGAAGAATACGCCGAACACGTGCCGGTGCGACGCCACGACCGCATGCACGAGTGTCTGCCGCACGATCTCGCTGACGGGCATATCGACGGTGTCCAGGCCGGTCCATTCGGCGAGCACTTCGCGCGCGCGCGGCACATCGTCGTTATTGAGCGCGAGGTGGATATCGGTGAAATAGTGGCTGAACTGCCGGAAACCGAGCGTGAAGTAGACGATCACCACGTTCCACAGAAACGCCAGAACGAAGTTGATCTGATACAGCACGTAGTAGATCAAACCGACGACCAGCGTCCACGGCAGCACGACGACCAGCCACGCGAGCAGACCGTGCTTTTCCTTGCCCGCGTCGAAACTGTGGGCCGCGGATTCCGCATGATAGTGAAGCAACGCCGCGATCGGATTGTGCGGCGACAGTGCGCGCACCTGCTCGATGCTGAGAGCCAGCAATACGGAGAAAAAAGTCATGCGAAGCGCCGAAACATTCGGGTTAGTTCGAGTTTCGCGTAACGATAGCACAGCGCCCGTTGCGCTTAGCACGCGAAGTAATCGCGCTGGCCGTCGACGCGGCGGGCGCTTCCCGTGCCGTCCCGCTCAGGCCGCGAGAAAGCGATAGAAATTGCGCAACATGCCGGCCGTTGCGCCCCAGATGAAATACGGAGCCTTGTTTTCGGCGGGTGTGTAGGGCATCGCAAAAAAACGACGCTCGCCCCCTTCCCAGCGGAACACGCGTACTTCGTAATTGGCCGGGTTCATTAGCCAGGCGAGCGGCACTTCGAAGATGTCGGCGACTTCGCGCGTATCTACTTGCAGCGTGAAAGACGGATGGACCAGCGCGACGACCGGCGTCACGCGAAAGCCCGTGCGTGCCCGTCAGATATTCGGGCATCGAACCGACGATCTCGCAGTGCTCCGCAGCGAGGCCGAATTCCTCGTGTGCCTCGCGTAGCGCGGTGGCGGCGGCATCGATGTCTTCCGGCTCGCGCTGGCCGCCCGGGAAGCTGACCTGTCCCGCGTGATCCGACAGATGATCGGCGCGCTGCGTCAGCAACACCGTCAGCCCGGCTTCGCGCATCACAAGCGGCACCAGCACCGATGCCACGCGCGGATCGCCGCCGATGGCCTTGATGCGCTGCTCGCGCGCTTCCTGCGTCCAGTCGAGATTCATCGCGAAGCGCTTGCGCAGGCCGTCCGGCGTCGAAGTCCTGCCTGGGGTAGACACGGGACGGAGGAATTGACTGTGGAAGTCTCAAGTTGAACACACCAAAGAAAAAAGCACCCGCGAGGGTTAATGCCGTTCAGTTAAGATTTTTTCTGAGATACCGAACGGAGTAACGTTTTGGT
>LFJI01000127.1 GCA_001235855.1 Candidatus Burkholderia brachyanthoides | reverse complement strand
CTCAGCCCTCACGGCACTAGCCGAATAACTGTCCAACTTTGCGGGGTCAGTTCACGGAAGCCCAAACCACCCTTCACACAACCGTCACAAAACGAAAAAAGACCGGCATAGAAAAGCACCCCAAAAAAGCGTGCTTAAAAATAATGCCGGCCTGGCTCTCAACAGTTAAAAGCGACTAGTCGAAGAAGAAACGACGCGAGGAGTGCCTCACTGACATGCTTCACATTCATCAAACCCCGGATCACCGGGACGCATCATGCAGACAGGACCATCAGCTTCGGGCGCGGCCTCGACGGCCGGAGCAACAGCGGCCGCAGCATTGAACCCTGAGGAGGAAGCGTCCGAAGCAGCACCGCCATTCGCGCTACCGCCAAACCCATTCCCCGCCCTACCCTCAACGGAGGAAGAGGAAGAAGGCACCGCATTGAGCGCCCCATGCGCCACCGTCGACTTCTCGACGTGCGTAGCCGCCATCGTGCGGAGGTAGTAGGTCGTCTTGAGGCCGCGAACCCACGCGAGCTTATAGACCTCATCGAGCTTCTTGCCCGACGCGCCAGCCATGTAGATATTGAGCGATTGCGCCTGGTCGATCCACTTCTGACGACGCGATGCCGCTTCCACGAGCCACTTCGGATCGACTTCGAACGCCGTCGCATAGATCGCGCGCAGATCGGCCGGAATGCGGTCGATGCGCGACAGCGTGCCGTCGAAGTACTTCAGATCCGACACCATCACCTCGTCCCACAGGCCGCGCGCCTTCAGATCGCGCACGAGGTAGTCGTTGACGACCGTGAACTCGCCCGACAGATTCGACTTCACATACAGATTCTGGAACGTCGGCTCGATACACGCCAACACGCCGATGATGTTCGAAATCGTCGCCGTCGGCGCGATCGCCACGCAGTTCGAATTGCGCATGCCGTACGTCGAGATGCGCGAACGCAGCGTCGCCCAGTCCATCGATTCCGACGAATCTACTTCGACATAGCCGCCGCGCGCTTCGGCCAGCAACTTTAGCGAATCCTGCGGGAGAATACCGCAATCCCACAGCGAACCGCGATACGTCGCGTAACGGCCGCGCTCTTCCGCCAGTTCCGTCGATGCGTAGTACGCGTAGTAGCACACCGCTTCCATCGAACGATCCGCGAACTCGACCGCCTCGCCCGACGCATACGGCGTGCGCAGCAGATGCAGACAGTCCTGGAAGCCCAGGATGCCCATGCCCACCGGACGATGCTTCAGGTTCGAGTTACGCGCCTTCGGCACCGCGTAGTAGTTGATGTCGATCACGTTGTCGAGCATGCGCATCGCGACGCTGATGGTGCGCTTCAGCTTGTCGTGATCCAGCGCGTACGAACCGTCGGCCTGCTTCACCATGTGCGTGACGAGGTTCACCGAGCCCAGGTTGCACACGGCGATTTCCGTCTCGCTCGTGTTCAGCGTGATTTCCGTGCAAAGGTTCGACGAATGGACGACGCCCACGTGCTGCTGCGGCGAACGCACGTTGCACGGGTCCTTGAACGTGATCCACGGATGGCCCGTCTCGAACAGCATGCCTAGCATCTTGCGCCACAGTTGCGTGGCCGGCAGCTTCTTGAACAGCTTGATCTCGCCGCGTGCGGCTTTCTCTTCGTAAGCGACGTAGGCCTTTTCGAAGTCCGCGCCGAACAGGTCGTGCAGGTCCGGACAGGTCGACGGCGAGAACAGCGTCCAGTCGCCGCCTTCCACGACGCGCTTCATGAACAGGTCGGGAATCCAGTTCGCCGTGTTCATGTCGTGCGTGCGGCGGCGGTCATCGCCCGTGTTCTTGCGCAGTTCCAGGAATTCTTCGATGTCCAGGTGCCACGACTCGAGGTACGCGCACACCGCGCCCTTGCGCTTACCGCCCTGATTCACCGCGACGGCCGTGTCGTTCACGACCTTCAGGAACGGGACCACGCCTTGCGACTTGCCGTTGGTGCCCTTGATGTGGGAGCCGAGCGCACGCACGCGCGTCCAGTCGTTGCCCAGACCGCCCGCGAACTTCGAGAGCAGCGCGTTTTCCTTCAGCGCTTCGTAGATGCCGTCGAGGTCGTCGGCAACCGTCGTCAGATAGCACGACGACAGTTGCGAGCGATGCGTGCCCGAGTTGAACAGCGTCGGCGTGGACGACATGAAGTCGAACGACGACAGCACGTTGTAGAACTCGATGGCGCGCGCTTCGCGGTCGATTTCGTTGAGCGACAGGCCCATCGCAACGCGCATGAAGAATGCCTGCGGCAACTCGATGCGCGCGCCGTCGACGTGCAGGAAGTAGCGGTCGTACAGCGTCTGCAGGCCGAGGTAGCCGAATTGCAGATCGCGGTCGGCGTCGAGCGCGGCGCCCAGACGCTTGAGGTCGAACTGTTGCAGCTTGTCGTCGAGCAGGCCGGCTTCCACGCCGCGCTTGATGAACAACGGGAAGTATTCGGCGTAGCGCTCGCCCATTTCGGCTTGCGTCACTTCGCCTTCGAGAATTTCACGGCGGATCGTGTGCAGCAGAATGCGCGAGGTGAGCTGGCTGTACGCCGGGTCCTTTTCGATCATCGTGCGCGCGGCGAGAATGGCCGAGTCGTACACCTGCGACATCGGCACACCGTCGTACAGGTTCTTCACCGTTTGGGCGACGATCGGTTCGGCGCTCACGGCGTCGCCGAGGTTCGCGCAGGCGGAGACGATCAGCGCCTTGAGCGCTTCCATGTCGAGCGGACGCGTGATGCCCTGGTCCGTCACGTTGATCACGCCTTCATGCGACTGCGCATTTTGTGCCTGCGCGCGCTCTTGCGTACGCTGCTGCGTGCGCTTCTCGCGATACAGCACGTAAGCGCGTGCGACGTTGTGCTCGCCGCCGCGCATCAGCGCGAGTTCCACCTGATCCTGAATGTCTTCGATATGGAACGTGCCGCCGTGCGGACGGCTGCGCACCAACGCGCGGACGACGGCTTGCGTCAGTTGCTCGACGAGTTCGCGCACGCGCGCCGAAGCCGCGCCCTGTCCGCCGTTCACGGCGATGAATGCTTTCGTCACGGCGATCGCGATCTTGGTCGGCTCGAACGACACCACGCTTCCGTTGCGACGGATCACCTTGTAGTCGGCAAACGTCGTGTTCGGCGCGAGCGCTTGTGCGGCGCCTGCAACCTGCGCACCGCCCAGCGGCTGTGCGGATGCGCCTTCGTAGGAAGTCGTGGCGTTCTCGGTGGTTTGCATGTGCAAAAACTCCAATGTTCGAAATGGTGCGGATCGTCCGCGGATTTATCAGTTATGCCGCGTGCTCGCGAGTTGCCTCACGGTGGTCACGCGATGATTTGGCTGTGAAGCCTGGCTGTGAAGGCAGCAGGCCAGAAACGCGAATCGCGGCGCTGTCGGCCCGCATTGTTATTGGCAACTCATGCGGTGCCGCGCGTTGGCACGGTGTCGGTCGACGCAATTCACGTTCACTTGCATGCGTTCTTCACGGTGCTGCTCGCTAGCGCTCGATGCACCCGTAAGCCTTGTTCCAAGTGGATCGAAATCACCGCACGCACCGCCTCGGGCCAGCCAAACCGCTTACTGCCGGAAAGCCGACGGCGCCGGCTCATGGGAGCGGGCACCGCCTCAATAACACAAGATCTAGTGCAAAGTACATCTTTCGGCACCAAGTATAGTGG
This sequence comes from Candidatus Burkholderia brachyanthoides, assembly GCA_001235855.1. Classification (GTDB taxonomy): domain Bacteria; phylum Pseudomonadota; class Gammaproteobacteria; order Burkholderiales; family Burkholderiaceae; genus Caballeronia; species Caballeronia brachyanthoides. The sequence continues at coordinate 4,283 of LFJI01000127.1, read as the reverse complement.
ATATCCGCACAGTCTCAAAAAGTTTTATTTGCTTTTTTCTGCCTTGGCGGGGTTGACTTTTTCGTCCTACCCAAGCGCGACAAGGCCTCGCGCGCGAAGCTGCTGCGCCGCAGCGCGAATGACCTTACGCCGCGCCGGATGATGACTCAGTCGTGTGACTGAAATGGGAAAAAGGATGACGGCAACGCGTTCTCATGACGCAGCCGTGGCCAATCGAAGTGCGGCGGACCGGGATCGGTCTTGCGGCCCGGCGCGATGTCCGAGTGACCGGCGAGCGCATCGATCGGATAGCGCTGCTTCACGATGATGCGTACCAGCGCCGCGAGCGCTTCGTATTGCGCGTCCTCGAAGGGCTCGTGATCGCTGCCTTCGAGTTCGATGCCGATGGAGAAGTCGTTGCAGCGCTCGCGCCCGAAGAACGACGACACGCCCGCATGCCACGCACGTTCGTCGCACAAGACGAACTCCTCGACGACGCCATCGCCCCGGATCACGAAATGCGCCGACACGCGCGTGCCGCGCAGATGATCGAAATACGGGTGCGCGTCGTGATCGAGTTCGTTGCGGAAGAGGAAGAACTTCGTCACCGAGTCGGTGCTGAAGTCGTCGGGCGGCAGGCTGATGTTGTGCACGACGATGAGCGTCGGCACGGTGTCGCCGGGACGCGCCTCGAAGTTCGGCGACGGCAGACGCGTCGCGCTCCTGAGCCAGCCTTCACCGTCGATATGAGGATCGCGGCAGGGCACGCGAGACGTTCATCGCGCATCGCGGCCTGTGGGACGAGCGGCATAGCGGCGCGCGTGATCGGCGCAGCAAAAGCGCTGACCGGCGGCGCCGATGGCGGCGCTGCTCGGCATGTGCACGCCGCATTGCGCGCAGCGGACCAGTGGATCGGCGAGTTGCGGTGGCGCGCTCGGTGCGGCGTTCGCGTTCGCACCTGCGCCCGCACCGTGGCGCGTGCGCGCAGCGCCGCCCGGGCCGCGCGCGTCGGCCTGAGCGCGCACGTTGGCGCGACGCAGCTTCTTGAGAAGCCGTTGCGTCGCGAAGAAGATGACGATCAGAAGGATGAAGTTTCGCATCGGTTCGGCGGATTCAGTGCGCTCGCTCAGACGACCGCGCGGTGCAGCAGCACTTCGAACACGAAGCGGCTGCCGACATAAGCCAGCAGCAGCGCGACGAACGAAGCGAGCACCCAGCGCAGCGCAGCGCGACCGCGCCAGCCGGAGATGCGGCGCGCGGTGAGCAGCGCGCCGAACATCAACCACGAGAGAAACGCGAAGACGGTTTTGTGATCGAAACGCAGCGCGCGATCGACCAGTTGTTCATTGAACGCGATGCCCGACACGAGCGTGAGCGTCAGCAGGACGAAGCCCGCGCCGATCAGGCGAAACAGCAGTTTTTCGAGCGTGAGCAGCGGCGGCAGCGCATCGAGCCAGCTCGAGAGCCAGCCGTCGTTGCCCGTGTGACGCGTCGCCAGGCCACGCATGCACTGCAGGCGGCGCTCGAGCATCAGCATGAGGATGGCGTGCAGCGCGGCGATCGCGAACAAGCCATACGCGATGTTCGCGATCAGGAAGTGCAGCTTGAACATCGGCGCGGCGGAGTACGACAGCACGCGCACGCCGCCGAACACGAGCGGCATCAGCGACGCGATGCACGCGAGCGGCAGCACTAGCAGACGCAAGCCATTGAGCGGGAAGAAGAAGCTTTCGATCCAGTAAATGCCCGCGCCGAGCCAGAACATGGCGGAGAGCGCGAACGCGAAGCCGAAGATCATCGCGTTCTGGGGAAAAATCGTGGTGTGCAGCAGCACGCCGTGGACGAGCAACGCTATTAATAATAGCGCGCGCGTCGTGGCGCCCATGCCCGGCGTCTTCGGCTTCGATTCCACCGGCGCGATGCTTGCGGGCACGCCCGCTAGCACCGGCTCCACGACCGTGTGGCGATGCGCGCGCCAGCCCGCTACGGCCAATCCGCCGTAGAGAAGCGCAGTGAGGGCATACAGTACAATATTCATGTTCGAAGTTTACACTAGGTCCCAGACTCGCGACGTCTTCCCCCTTGCGCCAACGCGGGGCACAGCACCATCGCGGCACGACTCAGGGCCGCATTCTCTACCGTTTCCCCATGCTCGATAACCTCACTCAACGGATGGCGCGCGTCGTCAAGACGCTGCGCGGCGAGGCCCGCCTCACCGAGGCCAACACGCAGGAAATGCTGCGTGAAGTACGTCTCGCGCTGCTCGAAGCCGACGTGGCCCTGCCCGTCGTGCGCGAGTTCATCGCGAAGGTGAAGGAAAAGGCGCTCGGCGAAGAAGTGCTGTCAAGCCTGTCGCCAGGTCAGGCGCTCGTCGGCGTGGTGCAGAAAGAACTCACCGCCGTGATCGGCGGCGATTACGAGGGCAAAGCCGCCGAACTGAACCTCGCCGTCACGCCGCCCGCCGTCATCCTGATGGCCGGTTTGCAGGGCGCGGGTAAGACCACCACCACCGGTAAGCTCGCCAAGCTGCTGCGCGAGAAGAACAAGAAGAAGGTCCTCACCGTTTCCGTCGACGTGTATCGCCCCGCTGCTATCCGTCAGTTGCAGACGGTGACGGAACAAGTCGGCGCGGACTTCTTCCCCTCGCAGCCAGACCAGAAGCCCGCCGATATCGCGCGCTCCGCGATCGACTGGACCAAGCATCATGACCACGATGTGGTGATCGTCGACACGGCCGGCCGTCTCGGTATCGACGAAGCGATGATGAAGGAGATCAGTGAGCTCCACACGCTGCTGAAACCCGCCGAAACGCTGTTCGTCGTCGACGCCATGCTCGGTCAAGACGCGGTCAACACCGCGAAGGCGTTCAACGACGCGCTGCCGCTCACCGGCGTCGTGCTCACCAAGCTCGACGGCGATTCGCGCGGCGGCGCGGCGCTCTCGGTGCGCAACGTCACCGGCAAGCCGATCAAGTTCGTCGGCGTCGCGGAAAAGCTCGACGGCCTCGAAGTGTTCCATCCGGACCGCATGGCGAACCGGATCCTCGGCATGGGCGACATCCTCGCGCTGGTCGAGGAAGCGCAACGCGGCGTCGACACGGCCGCCGCGCAGAAGCTCGCCGACAAGGTCAAGAAGGGCGGCGACTTCGACCTGAACGACTTCAAGGCGCAACTGGCGCAGATGAAGAACATGGGCGGCCTCTCGTCGCTCATGGAGAAACTGCCCGCGCAGTTCCAGCAAGCCGCGCAAGGCGCGGACATGAACAACGCGGAAAAGCAGATGCGCCGCATGGAAAGCATCATCAACTCAATGACGCTGCAGGAGCGCGCCAAGCCGGAACTCATCAAGGCGGCGCGCAAGCGTCGTATCGCGGCGGGCGCGGGCGTTCACGTGCAGGAAGTGAACCGCATGCTGAATCAATATGAGCAGATGCGCGGCATGATGAAAAAGCTCAAAGGCGGCAACCTGCAAAAGATGATGCGCGGCATGAAGAGCATGCTGCCCGGCATGCGTTAAATCGCACCCAATCGGACCCGCGTTTTTTTCGTCGTTCATGGCGAAGGAAACGCGAGTTTATCATATGGCGCACACCGTCGTTTTTTCCACTTTTCCACACTAGAAGACAGCCTTTCCCCGCTTCCCTATGAACTGCGAAGAAGCTCTCCATATTTTCAGCCACTCCGAAGAGATCGTCACGGCCGACGAAGTCAACGCGTCGATCAAACGCATGGCTGCGGACATCAAGACCGCGACGAAAGACGACTTCCCGTTGCTGCTGTCGGTCATGGGCGGCGCGGCCGTGTTCACCGGCATGCTGCTGCCGCATCTGGATTTCCCGCTAGAGTTCGATTACATCCACCTGACGCGTTACCGTAACGCGATCAAGGGCGGCAGCGAGATGCAGTGGCGCGTGGCGCCGGCGGAATCGGTGAAGGATCGCGTGTTGCTCGTGCTCGACGACATCCTCGACGAAGGCGAAACGATGGCCGCCATCCGCGATCGCATCATGGCGATGGGCGCGAAGCAGTTTCTATCCGCAGTGCTGTGCGAGAAGATCATTCCGAAGGCGAAACCGCTGCGTCCAGATTTTTGCGGTTTCGAAGTGCCGGATCGCTATGTGTTTGGCTGCGGTATGGATGCGAAGGGTTACTGGCGCAATCTGCCGACGATCCGTGCGCTGACCGAAGGCGCTTGAACTCGCCTTTGCTCCAAAGCAAAAGTGGCCTTGAAGTGAACTGCACTCCTGTACAGACCGGAGACATGGGTAACACTTCGGACGAATGGTTCGTCCGGAGTCGATCATG
>LFJI01000126.1 GCA_001235855.1 Candidatus Burkholderia brachyanthoides | reverse complement strand
CCAGTCCTCAGCGGCCTAGCCGAATAACTGTCCAACTTTGCGGGGTCAGTTCAGCGATGCCGTGGCGTTTTTTATGTAGCGATGAAACCGGTTCAGGACGATTCCAGCTTCATCCGCTGCAGCTTGTTATAGAGCGTCTTGGGACTGATGTTGAGCAGCGTCGCCGCGCGATGCCGCGTGCCGCCGACCGCTTCGAGCGTCGCGCGGATGAGCATGTCTTCGACGTCGGCGAGCGCGGTGCCGACAGTCCCTGCACGCTGCTGCCGTTCAGGCCGCGACCGCCCATGCCGTCTTGCTCATCCACCCGCAGCGTTTCGATCGTCTCGCCCGACGCGTGATACGCGCGGCGCACGTGCTCACGCAGCTCGCACACGTTGCCCGGCCATTCGCTCGCGATGCACTCGTGCAGGAACCCGGGGTTCACGCGCTTGGGCGAGCCGCTCGTGATGCCGGCGATGTGATTCTCGCGGTTCAGCTCATCGACGAAAGTCTCGGCGATCAGCGCGATATCCGATATCGTCGTCGCGCTTGTGTAGCGGCGGCAGCATGATCGACGACGCCGACAGCCGCTGGAACAGGTCCTCGCGTAGCGCGCCGCTCGCCACCGCGTCGCGCACCGGCGTCCGCGATGCTGCGATCAGCCGGAAGTCGGTCATGATGCGGTTGCTGTCGCCCACGCGCATGAAAGTCTGCGAATCGATCGAGCGCAGCAGCGCTTCCTGCTGCGCGGCCGGAAGCGAATCGATCTGGTCGAGGAACAGCGTGCCGCCGCCCGCTTGTTCGAGCAAGCCCGGCTCGCGATTTTCGGCGCCCGCATATGCATTGCGCTCGTGGCCGAACAGGATGCTTTCCATCGAGCGCGTCGAGCCGTCGCGGGCGGCCGAGCAGTCGAAGGTGACGAACGGTCCTTTCTGGCGACGGCTCAGATCGTGGATGGTGCGCGCCGCGACCTTCTTGCCGGTGCCGGGCTCGCCGCAGACCATCACGGCGGCTTCGGTCAGCGCGGGGTGTTCGATTTGATCGTAGACCGCCTGCATCACCGTGCTGCGGCCGAGGATTTCGCCGAAATGGCCGAGATCGCGCAGCTTGGTGCGCAGCGCCTGACTTCCTCGGTCAGATCGTACGGACGCAGGATGCGCGCCAGCAGGCTGCGCAGGCGCGGAATGTTCACCGGTTTCAGCAGGAAGGTAGTCCCAGATGCCGTGGCGCAGGCCCTCGGTCGCGCTCTCGACCGTCGCATTACCGGTCATCACGATCACGGGCAGCGCGCCATCGTCTGCGAGAGTGCGACGATCGCGAGCAGCAGAACCGACAGCGCACCGCCGCGCGCGTTCCACATCAGCGCGATGAGCAAACACAGCATGAGCGGCACGTAGCTCAGTCCCACGGCCAGGTTGTTGCTCAGGCTGTGGAAGCGCGTCGCCTCGAAGGCGAGCAGCACGCAGAGCATGACCGCGGCAAAGGCAGTCGCGCCGATCAGGCGTTCGGTCACGCCGTGCTCGACCTCACGGCTGGGTCGGAAGCGCGACCATGCGGTAAACACTGGCGTCAGCACGAAGATGCCAACGAAATTCGCGACGCCACGCAGCGCGGTGGCCGAGGAGAAATCGACGATCCGCCCGGATTGCCACGACAGGTCGATGACGCTGGTGAGCGCGCTATCGATGAGCGCCGCCAGAAACAGCGCACGCAAGAAGTAGAGCCCGTGCAACGGCGTGCGCGCGAACCGCACGACGATGGTGAGCGCCACGGCCGGCGCGCCGATCAGCACGAGCGCGACCGAGAGCGAGTGCGCCAGGTTCGAGCCTTGGAGCAGGCCGAACAGCGTCTGCGCGCAGACCAGAGCCGGAATGACGACGAGCCATCCGTGCGGACGGGCCAGCATGAGCGCGGCCATGGCGATGCCGGCGGGCAGCCAGATCGACGCCAGATCGCCCGAGGCGGTGCCCGCGCTCAACACGGCGGAAGGCGTAAGCGGCTAGGTAGACCAGAAGAGGCCGGAGAAGTCGAATTGACGACGCATGATTACGCCCTCCCATAGAAGCGAGCGCAGGAGACTAAAGAACTGATCGCACGGTGGGAATCAGACAACTCTCGATTGCTGGCGGCAGCGGTACCGAGCGATCCGGGCGTTGCGGAGCATCACCAAAGTTGCGAAATTTTGTGATTCAGAAGATTGCAAGCGAGTAACTCCATAGAATGCAGCGGCTCTCGTCATCAGGTTCCGACTGCGCGCTTGTCATCGCGCGGCTGCCTTTTCATGCGTGTCTTTGTCTCTCTCGTGCTGGCGATCTGCCTGCAGATTTGCGTTATCGCCGTTCATGCAGCGCCCTCGAGGCTTGCTCCGGCCACGCCATCAACCGCGCCGCGTCCGAAGATCGCGCTCGTCCTGTCCGGCAGCGGTGCACGCGGGTACTCGCACATCGGCGTGCTCAAAGTGCTCGAGCGTTTGCGTATCCCCGTCGATTTCGTGGTGGGGACGAGCATGGGCGCGGTCGTCGGTGGACTTTATGCCACCGGACTGTCCGCGGACGATCTCGAAAAAAAGTGTCGGCCGTTGATCTCGGCGACGTCGCGTTCGATCGCACCTAGCTGTCGCAGACGCTGCGCGACGATGACCTCGACTATCCGATCGGTGCGCCAGTCGGCTTCGACGACAAAGGCACGTTCAAACTGCCGCGCGTCCTCGTGCGGGCCAATAGTCTGCTCGCGCTTTTGCAGGAGTGGCCCGTGGCGCTGCCGCCGAGTCGTTCGTTCGACCAGTTGTCCTTGCCTTTTCGCGCGGTCGCCACCGATCTCGAATCCGGCGCGCGTGTGGTGTTCGACCACGGTTCGCTGCCCATCGCGATTCGTGCCAGTATGGCCGCGCCCGGACTGTTCTTGCCGATCGACTTAGACGGACGCACGCTGATCGACGGCAGCATCGTCGACAACCTTCCGGTCGATGTCGCGCGTGAACTCGGCGCGGATATCGTGATTGCCGTGCATATCGGCACACCGCTGCGAAAAGCCGCCGATATCAAATCACCCGCTGACGTCGCGCAGCAGATGATCGGCATTCTGGTCGGGCAGAACGTGAGCGTGCAGAAGGATTCGCTGACGGGCCGCGACATCCTGACCAGTCCGGACCTCGGCACTCACGTTCACCGACTTCAGGCGCGCGAAGGAGGCCATCGAGGCAGGAGAAAAGGTGGCGGGCGCGGCAAGTGCGCGACTGTCGGCGCTCTCGCTCTCGCCGGAACGCTATGCGGCTTACGCCGCCTACGCCGCCGAACACCGCGTGCCATCGACGCATAAGGCGTCGCGCATCGACAAGATCGATATCATCAGCTCGGGCAACATTCCGGCCGCGTTCGTGCGGGGCTATCTCCAAGTTGACAAAGGAAGAGCCTACGACGCGCGCGAGTTGAATCAGCACACGGCGCGGTTGCAGGCGACCGGCTTTTTCGAAAGCCTTTCCCATGATTTCGTGGAGGAAGATGGCGTGAACCATCTGCGCGTGAATGCGATCGTGAAGCGCTGGGCCCCAACTTCCTGCTGTTCGGCATAGGCCTGTCGACCGACTTCGACTGCGGCGGCGGGTTTCTGATCAATATCGGACATCGGCGGCCGTGGATCACTTCGTCCGGGCTCGAATGGCGCAACGATCTGACGCTCGGCGACAACACACAGAGATTTCGCACCGAATTGCGCCAGCCGGTGCTGGGCCTGGGCGGCTACGGCTACTACCCTCGCGCCTTATGCGGAGGTGTCGCAGAATCTGGTGAACCACTACGCCGACATTAGCCAGGCCGGCAAGACGCCCTTGCTGCTCACGTGGTGGCGTGAGGCGCGGGCCAGGCTGGATTTCGCGCTGCCGTTGTCGCATCTGGGCGAAATACGTATCGGCGTGGCGACCTCTTACATCGACGAGACACCGACGCAGGACGTCGTGGTGATTACAGCGGCCGAACGGTTCGTCCCGGTCAGCATGCCGTCGTCGTCCTGGACGCAGTCGTATGCGCGGGCGCAAGTCGTGATCGACCAGCTCGACGATGCGCTGTTCCCTCGTTCGGGATATTTGCTGCGCGCCGATGCGCAATCGTCGTTCAATTCGGGAGACGACGCCTATCAGTACCTGCATGCCAGCGCGACGGTGGCCGCGAGTGTGGACCGGCACAGCGTGAACGCGACGCTCGAAGCGGGGGCGTCGAAATACTCGGGCTACTCGGGCGCGCCGTTCGTTCTGGGCGGCTTCCGGCATCTGGCGGCGTACGGCGTGAACTAGTTCTCGGGCAACTACCTGTTGTTCTATAGCCAGATGACCTATCAATTCCGCATCGCTTCGCCGAACGGGCAAGCGGTGCGTGATCTCCATCTGGGCATGACGGGCGAGGCGGGAAACGCCACGATCGATCGGGCGGCGCTTCGTCTGAGCGAGTTGAAGAAGAGTTTCAGCGTGTTCGTTGGAGCGACCACGACGCTCGGCCCCGCGTACCTCGGCTATGCGATCGCGCCGGGCGGCGCGCAGAGCGTGTACCTTCAGTTCGGCGCGAAATTCTGAGTCCGCGAAATCTTCAGAAGTAAGCCGCGTGACAGCGGCGCGGCGCTCCGAGGGACGCCGCGCCCGTACCGCCCCCGCCTTAGAACGAATGCTGGATGCCCGTTTACACACCTGTTTGACTCTTGCCCGGCAACTGGTTGTCCTGGTTGTCCGTCGTGGCCGCCGAGCCGTAGTTGTTGGGCGTTCAGGCCGTGTAGTTCGCCGTCTTGTGCTGTTCTGCATGGTGGCGACCTGAAGATCGAACAGCGTGCGTTGGACAGGTTGTACGAACCACCGACCTTGTAGATGGGCAGATGGGCGCGTTGCCCGCGCCGTTATTCCCGTTCACGTGATACACCACACCGATCAGCGCGGCCACCGGCGTTGCCTGCCAGGTCAGGCCGCCCCATTCGTGATCGAGCGTGGTCGGCTGGCCGGGCAACTAGCCCGCCATGCCCGAACAGCGGATCGCCTGATAACCGCCCTGCAGCTTGAACTGGCCGAGGAAGACATTGACCATCGCCGTGTACTCGCGCGAGTACGAGAAGATGCCGTTACTGTCCACCATGCCGTTGCACGTATTATACATGCCGCCGAGCTGGTCGTTGTTCGGATTGCGGATTTCGTCGTAGATGCCGCGAATCTGGAATAGTGGGGCGGTGTAAGTGATTTGCGCGCCGGCTTCGCGGCCTTGCGCGGTGGTGCCATTACTATTCCAGCCGGTCGCGTTGGACAGCGCGTGCTGGCCGTAGAAGTCGAAACCGGCGATCTTCGGCGACTGGTAAGAGACGTTATTGCTCGACTGGGGCCAGTTGCGGTTACGCACCAGTGATGCCGACGACCAGTTCGACTAGCCGAAGGGATCGAAATCCCATACGCCATTGGAAATGAACAACTCGCGGCCGAGCAGCACGGTGCCGAAGTCAACGTTGAACAAACCGATGGTCGCCCAGCGATTGAACAGGCTGCCGCTCTGGCCGTTCATCGCGTTGAAGCTGTTTTCCAGATGAAACAGCGTGCGATAGCCGCCGCCCAGATCCTCCACGTCCTTCAAGCCTCACAGGCTAGTGCCCCACAGTCGCCGCTCTCCGCGCGGAAGCGGCTCGAGCTGCCCGTCGCCGCACCGTTCGGACCGCGCCCGGTCGGCGCGCCGCTCATATATTCGAGGCCCGCATCCACGCGACCGTACAGCGTGACGCTGCTTTGCGCATGGGCACTTGTGCTGAAGGCCAGTAGCGCCGCCGCTGCAATCGATGATTTCTTCAACATCTCCACCGACTCCACGAAAACTGACGTTCTTTGAACGAGCACGAGCGCCGTTCGAGGCGTCGGCTCGGTGGACGATTTTGGAGGAGAACTACTTGGTTGAAAGCGCTGGATTTGTAGTTTTTGGTCGCGACTTAATTGCCGATTCACAGCATTATTTGGGATGCCAAACCGTCGATGCAATAAAAAATGGTGCAATACCCTTTCGGGCACTGCACCGATACGCGCCTCTCGCAGCAGCGTGAAAACCTTCTAAAAGACTCTCCCCGGTCAGCCTCGTTGCTTAGAACGAGTGCTGGATACCAGCGTATACGCCGGTCTGGCTGTGGCCCGGGAACGGGTTATCTGTCGATGCCGCCGTACCGTAGTTGTTGGCGTTCAGACCGTAGTTGGCGGTTTTGCTGTTCTGCACCGTCGCGACCTGCAGATCGAGCAGGGTACGCTTGGACAGGTTGTACGAGCCGCCGACCGTGTAGATGGTCGCGTTACCCGCGCCGTTGTTGCTGTTCACGTGGTAGACCGCCGCGATCAGCGCGGCTGCCGGCGTAGCTTGCCACGTCACACCGCCCCACTCGTGATCGAGCGTGGTCGGCTGGCCGGGAAGCTGGCCCGACATGCTCGATGAGCGGATGGCCTGGTATGCGCCCTGAACCTTGAACTGGCCGAGGAACAGGTTGAACATCGCCGTGTACTCACGCGAATACGCGTACACGCCGTTGCCGTTGTTGACCAGAACGCTGCCGTCGATCGGGTTGTACACGCCGCCCAGCAAACCGTTGGCCGGGTTGCGGATTTCATCGTACATACCGCGGATCTGGAACAGCGGCGACGTATAAGTGATCGCTGCGCCGCTTTCGCGGCCTTGCGCCGTCGTGCCGTTGCCGTTCCAGTTCGTCGCGTTCGACAGAGAGCACTGGCCGTAGAAGTCGAAACCGGCAATCTTCGGCGACTGGTACGAAATGTTGTTGCTCGATTGCGGCCAGTTCCGACCACGCACCAGCGATGCCGACGACCAGTTGGACTGACCGAACGGGTCGAAGTCCCACACCTGGTTCGCTATGTACAGTTCGCGGCCCAACAGCAGCGTACCGTACTGGTTGCTTGCCACACCGACCGTCGCCCAGCGATTGAAGAGACCGCGGCCGCCCGGGCCTGCGCCCGTCATGATGTTGAAGCTGCCTTCCAACTGGAACACGGCCTTGTAGCCGCCGCCCAGATCTTCAGCGCCTTTCATGCCCCACAGGCTCGTACCCCAGTCACCGCTTTCCGCCTTGAAGCGGTGCGAGCTACCGGTGGCGGGAGCGCCAGCCGGGCCGGTCGGCACGCCGTTCATAAACTCGAGACCCGCGTCCAGGCGGCCATACAGCGTCACGCTGCTCTGAGCGTGCGCTCTCGCGCTGAACGCCAGCAGTGCTGCCAACGCGAGCAAAGCTTTTTTCATCATCTCCTCCAACTCTGTCAAAAATAGAACCCAAGAAAAATAGAACCCAAGTTGCTGCCGCGTGGTTCGATGCGAGCGCATCCAACCGAAAAATTGTTTTCAGAGGCGGGACACGCGCGGGTTGTGTTGCTCTTGTGACGATCCGTGCGTCGTGGGCCCGGATTGACTCCGACCCGTCGATCGGTGTCTCCCTCAATTTCTTGGTTTTGAAGTAAAATTACTTTTTGTGCAGTTCGTTTTGGCACTTTAATTACTAATTTAACAAAAAATATTTTAGATGCCAAAGAAAATTACTGTGCGGAGGCAGGTTTGTCAAAAATGCCATACCCTTGTGGTAAGTCCGCGACCCATAGTCATGGGAAATATCGCGCAGAGCCTTGCGCGATAAGGCTTTGGCGCTGTGTAAGTTTCTGGGTCAGGTTTCACGCCTATTGACGCGGACGCGCGGTGGTGATAGCTTCAAAAAGCGCGCGGATCGAAGCTTTTTTAGCACGCGCAAACGCAAAAAAAGTGCCTTCGCAGGCTAATGCCGTTCAGTTAATGTTTCTTCTGAGATACTGAACGGAGTAACGTTTTGGTCGGGATTTGACGACCCGGTCGCATGTGCGACCGGGTCGTTTTTCATGTGCGCCCACAGCATGGGCGCACTCCTGCGGGTGCAAGTCCTACCGTGAGTTGACCACAGCGAACGAAGCGAAGCGCAACTGCGAAAGGGCGACCGA
>LFJI01000125.1 GCA_001235855.1 Candidatus Burkholderia brachyanthoides | reverse complement strand
GAAGGGGCGCGGCAAAAGGAGCTAAATGTGTTACCCCTGTCTCCGGTCTGTACACGGCGGCAAAGGAAAGTCACCCCTCCGCCGGGGAGGCGGCTACTGCAATAAAAGCGCGACAACACACCCCTTGTACCGACAACGCAAACTAAAGACGCCTACGGAAGCAAAGCAAAAAAGCCCATCATGCAATGAACACAACAAGTGCATGAATGAGCAACCCCACAGCCCCCCCAACAAGCGTCCCATTAACGCGAATAAACTGCAGATCCCGCCCGATATTGAGATCGACATCCCTGACGAGCGTAGCATCGTTCCATTGCTTGACGGTAGCGGCGATATGCTTGGCAATGCCTTCGCGCAGATCAGGAGCCAAGGCCTTGAGCGCATCCCGCATATATTCGTTGATGGACTCGCGCAACACGGGATTGCCACCCAGCGCCTGCGCAAAGCCACTCGCCACTTCCACAACCTTGGCGTGCAACGCAGAATCAGGCCGCTTGAGATCCGCATCGAGCCACGCGGTGAACTCATCCCATAACCCGTTCACATAAGTGCGCAACTCAGGCCGCTCGAGCCATTGTCGCTTATGCGCATCGATATGGTCCTTAAAGGCAGGATCACCCTTGAGCCGTTCGACGAACCGCTCGACCGCGCCATCGAACGCGCGCCTGCGTTCATGCTCAGGATCGCCGCTGATATCGTGCAGCCACTGATTCGCCCCGCGCACCAGCCCCACCGCGAACTTCGCGCCCAGTTCCTCGGCATTCAACCCGACAAACCCGAGCATGCCGACGAGCTTCGGATACTCCTCGCCCGCCACCGCCACGATCCGCGCTGCCAGCATCTCCTGCGTCTCGGCCTTGTCGAGCCACCCGGCCAACTGCCTGAGCCCCTCGTCGAGCAGCAGTTGATGACGGCGATCCTCCGTCAGCGTCGACAGCACACCACCCGCCGCGCCCGCCAGATCGAACTGTTCGGCGCGACGGTGCATCGCATCGTAAAGCACGTCCTTGATACGCCGATCATCGACGAACGACACCAGTTGACCCACTGCCGTCACCGCCTTCTTGCCGAGCAAGTCGGCATTCTTCGGCTCCGTGAGCCAAGCCGATAGCCAGCTCGCCGGGTCGAACGCATCGACGCGCGCAACCAGCGCATCGGTGCCGAGGAATCGGTCGCGCACGAACACCGCGAGATTGTCCGCGACACGCGCCTTGTTGGCGGGCAAGATCGCCGTGTGCGGAATCGGCACGCCCAGCGGATGCCGGAACAACGCGACCACCGCGAACCAGTCCGCGAGCGCGCCCACCATCGCGGCTTCCGCGAACGACGACACCCATGCCCATGCGCCCACGTCGTGCTGGCTCTTGGCGAGCGCGAACAACGCCGCCGCCTCGACCAAGAGCGCGGCGGCGAACCATTTCATTCTTCTGAGCGCTGCGCCTTTGTCCTGCGTTTCCATCTGTATCGGTCTTATGGTTTCGGAAAGGGCGTCAGCATAGCAGCACGGCGCTGCAATGCTGCAAGCGTGTCGATCGCCCACGCACCCTCTTCCACCGGCACGAAAATATGATCGTGATACGCGGCCGCCAACACATTGCAACTGAGGTTCGCCTCGCCCAGCGCACGTGCGAACGCCGCGGTGAAGCCGACCGCGTTCAGATCGGAATGCGCCGTCAGCGTAATCCAGGCCGAGCGAAACAGCGGCTCGTTGCCAGCCGCCCGCACCGCGTCTTCTTCCATGACGACCGTCAGACCTTCGCGCTCCACGGAACGTCGCGACGATGCCCGCGCCGCTCATCATCGCATCGTGCGGCAAGGATGCGAACACGTACACGCCCGACTGCAGCTCGGGCTGCATCGACGCGATCAGCGTGTCGAGATCGGAGACCGGCTTCGACATAGCCGTCATGCCGCGTTCTCGGCGGGACGCGTACGTCCGAGCACCGGCCGCAACGCCGCGCCCGTATGACTGCGCGGATGCGCAGCCAGCGTATCCGGGTCCGCCGCCGCGACGATCGTGCCGCCGTTCACGCCGCCTTCGGGACCGAGATCGAGCACCCAGTCGGCTTCGGCGATTACGTCGAGATCGTGCTCGATCACGATCACGCTATGCCCGCCATCCACCAGACGATGCAGCACGCGAATCAGCTTGCCCACGTCCGCCATGTGCAGGCCGACCGTCGGTTCGTCGAGCACGTAAAGCGTATGAGGTGGCTTCTGCCCGCGTCGCGAGACGTCGTCGCGCACCTTCGACAATTCGGTGACGAGCTTGATACGCTGCGCCTCGCCGCCCGAAAGCGTCGGCGACGGCTGGCCGAGCGTCAGATAACCGAGGCCCACGTCGCGCAGCAATTGCAGCGGATGCGAAATGCTCGGCATCGTACTGAAGAACTCGACGGCTTCGTCGATCTCCATCGTCAGCACTTCGCCGATATTCTTGCCCCGCCACGTCACCGCAAGCGTCTCCGGATTGAAGCGCTGACCGTGACAGACATCGCACGGCACCTTCACGTCCGGCAAAAAACTCATGGCGATGGTGCGCACGCCCTGACCTTCGCACGCGGGGCAACGGCCATCGCCCGTATTGAAGGAGAAGCGCGACGGCGTGTAACCACGCGCGCGGGCTTCGAGCGTATCCGCGAACAGTTTGCGAATAGTGTCCCACATGCCGATATAAGTCGCCGGACACGAACGCGGCGTCTTGCCGATCGGTGTCTGATCAACTTCGAGCACGCGATCGATCGCCTCGTAACCGGTGACGCCCGTGCAGCCCTGCCATGCATGCGTGACGTCGAACTTCGGACGCGGCGCCTCGCGCGCCAACACGCTGGCGCGCGATTTCGCCGCCGGCGCGTCCGCTTGCGCAGCCTTGCGCGCACGACGCACCGCAGGCGACGACAGCGCCGAGCGGCCGACCGCATCGAGCAGGTTCGTTATCAGCACGTCGCGCGCGAGCGTGGACTTGCCCGAACCGGACACGCCCGTGATCGCGACCAGACGATTGAGCGGCATGCTCGCCGTGACGTTGCGCAGGTTATGCAGCGTCGCGCCCTCGACCGTGAGCCATTGCTCGGGCACGGCGGCGCGTTTGGCCGTGCCGGCGCGCACTTCGCGGCGCGGCTGCAACGGATGCACGATCGGGTTCGCGAGAAACTGCCCTGTCAACGACGCCTTGTGCGCGGCGAGATCGGTCACGTTGCCTTGCGCGACGACCGTGCCGCCGCGCTTGCCCGCGCCCGGCCCGATATCGATGATGTGATCCGCGCGGCGAATCGTGTCTTCGTCATGCTCGACAACGATGAGCGTGTTGCCCTTGTCGTTCAGCTTGCGTAACGCGCTCAGCAAAATGAGGTTGTCGCGCGGATGCAGACCGATGGTCGGTTCGTCGAGGACATAACACACGCCCTGCAGATTGCTGCCGAGCTGGGCCGCGAGACGAATGCGCTGCGCTTCACCGCCCGACAGCTTAGGCGCCGCGCGATCGAGACTCAGATAAGCGAGCCCGACCTCTTCGAGAAACTGCAGACGCCCTTCGATTTCGCTGACCACATCGCGCGCGATATCCGCATCGCGTCCCTTCAGTTTCAGCTTCGAGATCCATAGCCGCGTATCGCCGACGGTCCAGCGTCCGACTTCAGTGATCGAAAAATCGCCGAACGTGACGGCGCGTGCAACGTCGTTCAGACGCGTGCCTTCGCAATCCGGGCACGGTTGATCAACGATATCGTTCGGCTCCTGATCCACCGAGCCGATGCTCTGCTCGCGCCCGCGATCGTCCTGCGCGAATACCGTGTCGTCGAACGCCACGCGCTGTTCGCGCGTGAGCTTGACGCCCGTGCCGACACACGTGTTGCACCAGCCGTGCTTGCTGTTGTAGGAAAACATGCGCGGATCGAGTTCGGGATAACTCGTGCCGCACACCGGGCACGCGCGCTTGGTCGAGAACACGCGCGTTTCTTCCGTGCCGCGCCGGTTGCCGTTTTGCCACGAGCCGTGCAGATCGTCGAGCGGCGCGATCAGATGCATCACGCCCTTGCCAAGTTCGAGCGTGTCGTCGAGCACGCGGCGCAGTTCGGCTTCGTTTTCGGGGGAGACGATCAGATCGGCCACCGGCAGTTCGATGGTATGTTCGCGGAAGCGGTCAAGCTTCGGCCACGGACTCACCGGCAGGAATTCACCATCCACGCGCAGATGCGTATTGCCGCGCGTCTTCGCCCATTTCGCGAGGTCCGTGTACACGCCCTTGCGATTGACGACCAGCGGCGCGAGCAGACCGGCATGCTGCCCCTTAAAATCGCGCATGATCTGCGCGGCGATGGACTCCGAGCTTTGCGCCTGGACCGGCGTGCCATCGTGAATGCAATGCTGGATCCCGAGCTTCACGTACAGCAAACGCAGGAAGTGCCAGACTTCCGATGTCGTCGCGACCGTCGACTTGCGTCCGCCGCGCGACAGGCGCTGCTCGATGGCGACCGTTGGCGGAATGCCATAGACCGCATCGACCTCGGGACGCCCCGCCGGCTGCACGATGGACCGCGCATACGCATTGAGCGATTCCAGATAACGGCGCTGCCCTTCGTGAAAGAGGATATCGAACGCGAGCGTCGACTTGCCCGAACCGGACACCCCCGTCACCACGTTGAACTTGTTGTGCGGGATATCGACGTCGAGCGACTTGAGATTGTGCTCGCGTGCATTGACGATACGCACCACGTCCTTGCCCTGCAACGCGCGCCGCGGGCTCGCCACTTCCACCGCGAGTTGCAGCGGCACGCCCGCGCGCTTTTCGGCCGCGCCCGGCTGCATCGCCTCTTCGTATTCGACCAGCGCGCGGCCCGTATGCGAATGCTCGCACGCGGCCACATCGTCGGGCGTGCCGACGCACACCACTTCACCGCCTGCGTCACCGCCTTCCGGACCGAGATCGATGATCCAGTCCGCCGCGCGAATCACGTCGAGATTGTGCTCGATGACGATCAGCGAATGTCCGCGTTCCAGCAAGCGGCGCAACACCTGCATCAGCTTGGCGATATCGTCGAAATGCAGGCCGGTGGTCGGTTCGTCGAACATGAACAGGCGGCTTTCGCTCTTCTTCGCCTGCGACGTCTCCGCGAGAAAGCCCGCGAGCTTGAGACGCTGCGCCTCGCCGCCGGACAGCGTGGGCACCGGCTGGCCGAGCTTCACGTATTCGAGGCCGACGTCGACGATCGGCTGCAGCACGCGCAATACTTCGGCATCCTTCGCAAATAGTTCCACGGCTTCGCTGACGGTCAGTTCGAGCACGTCGGCCACGCTCAGTTCGCGGCCACCGCACTCGATCTTCACATCGAGAATTTCCGCGCGGTAACGGCGTCCGTCACAATCCGGGCAACGCAGATAGACATCGCTTAGGAACTGCATTTCGACGTGCTCGAAGCCCGAGCCGCCGCATGTCGGACAGCGGCCATCGCCCGAGTTGAAGCTGAACATGCTCGCGCTATAACCGCGTTGCAACGCGAGCGGGGCCTTCGCATAGAGCTTGCGGATTTCATCGAACGTGCCGACATAGCTCGCCGGATTCGAGCGCGCGGTGCGGCCGATCGGCGACTGATCGACGAACACTACATCGCTCAGTTGCTCCGCGCCCTTCAAGGCGCGATACGCGCCCGGCGCTTCTGTCGCCTGTCCGAAGTGACGCATCAGCGCGGGAGCGAGCACGTCCTGAATCAGCGTCGATTTGCCGGAACCCGAGACGCCCGTCACGCAGACGAGACGTTGCAGCGGGATTTCGACCGTGACGTCGCGCAGGTTGTGATCGCTCGCACCTTCGAGCGTGAGACGCGGCGTCTTTTTATCGACCGCGCGGCGATTCCAGTTGGACACGTGCGCAACATGCTTGCGGCCGCCGAGATAGGCGCCGGTGAGCGTATCGGTGGACTGGATCGCGTCGGGCATGCCGTCGTAGACGATCTGGCCGCCGCGTTCTCCCGGCCCCGGTCCCATGTCGATGAGGCGGTCCGCCGCCAGCATCACCAAAGGATCGTGCTCGACGACGACGAGCGTATTGCCCGCGTCGCGCAGGCGATGCATCGCCTCGACGATGCGGTTCAGATCGCGCGGATGCAAGCCGATGCTCGGCTCGTCGAGCACGAACAGCGTATTCACGAGCGAGGTGCCGAGCGCAGTCGTCAGATTGATACGCTGCACTTCGCCGCCCGACAAGGTGCGCGACTGCCGCTCGAGCGTGAGATAACCGAGGCCGACATCGCAGAGATATTTGAGGCGCGTGCGCACTTCGGCGCGCAACAGTTTCAGCGCTTCGTCGAGCAGCGTGGACGGCAGCGTCAGCGAATCGAAGAACCAGCGGATGCGTTCGATCGGCATCAGCATCAGATCGTGCACGGTCAGGCCCGGCAACGTTTCGAGTTGCTCACGGGTCCAGTCGACGCCCATCGGCATGAAGCGCTTGGGCGGCGGCAACACCGCATCGGCCTGCTCCTTCGTGCCCAGACGCCACAGCAGCGATTCGGTCTTGAGGCGTGCGCCTTCGCAGACCGGACACGTCGTATAGCTGCGGTACTTCGACAGCAGCACGCGAATGTGCATCTTGTACGCCTTCGATTCCAGATAATCGAAGAAGCGCTGCACGCCGTACCACTGGTTCTGCCACTTGCCGGTCCAGGCGGGCGAGCCCTTGATGACCCAGTCGCGTTCCTTCTGCGTCAGATCCTTCCAGGGCACGCCGAGACGAATGCCGGCCTTCGCGCCGTAACGCACGAGATCATCCTGATTCTCCTTCCACGCGGGCGTTTGCAACGTCTTGACCGCGCCTTCCTTGAGCGTCTTTTTATCGTCGGGAATCACGAGTCCGTAATCGACGCCGATCACGCGCCCGAAACCGCGGCACGTCTCGCATGCGCCATACGCCGAGTTGAACGAGAACAGCGCGGGCTGCGGATCGGCGTAACGCAGATCGCTTTCCGGGCTATGCAAGCCGGTCGAGAAACGCCAGATCTCCGGCTCGCCTTCCTCCGCGAGCACATAGACGTTCACGCGCCCCGTGCCGCGCAGCAGCGCGCCTTCGATGGCTTCAAGCGCACGCGAGCGTTCGGTGTTCTGCAAGCGGAACCGGTCCGCGACGACATCCAGCAACTGCCGCGCGCCCGATTCCGTCTGTACGTGCCGCTTGGCCTGCACGCGCGTATAGCCGCTCGCGGACAGCCATTGCGCGACTTCCTCGTCGCTGGCCGTGTCCGGCAGTTCGACTGAAAACGTGATCGCGAGTCGCGGATCGCCGGTGCGCGTGCGCTCGAGCAGTTCGGCGTAGATCGTCTCGGGCGTGTCGTGATGCACGCACAGCGCCGTCTTCTTGTCGAAGAGTTCGGCGGCGCGCGCGTAGAACAGCTTCAGGTGATCGTTCAGTTCGGTCATCGTGCCGACCGTCGAGCGCGAATTGCGCACCGGGTTGGTCTGGTCGATGGCGATGGCGGGTGGCACGCCGTCCACGTGGTCCACCTGCGGGCGATCCATCTGGTCGAGAAACTGGCGCGCGTAGGCGCTGAAAGTCTCGACGTAGCGACGCTGGCCTTCCGCGTACAGCGTATCGAATACGAGGCTCGATTTGCCCGATCCGGACTGGCCAGTGACGACCGTCATCTGGCCAGTGTGCAAGTCGAGATCGAGATTCTTGAGATTGTGCTGCCGTGCGCCGCGAATGCAGATTGCGTTGTTGGATGCCAATTTCTTAACCGATTCAATGAGTTGAGTTGGACGGCTACGTAAAACCGTGGACGGCGCGCTTCCCAAAGTCCGGCGCGCGGCCGTCACTGCGAACAGTACTGTACACGCATACAGTATTGGGACTAACGTCAAGAGTGGCGTATGAGCTGCATCGTGACGGTTGAATTCAAGCGGCGAGTTTCTGCTGAACCGGTCGATCAATTCGTGAACCGTTCAAGCAGTTCCGCCAGCTTCGCTTCAATCGCTTGCTGAATC
>LFJI01000124.1 GCA_001235855.1 Candidatus Burkholderia brachyanthoides | reverse complement strand
TTCACTACAAATTGCTGGCCTCAAGGTGCCAGCACTATGGTCAGCAGAGCAGCCGAGACCGCGACCCCAACTGATTTCCGACGGTCGATACCCCTTGTCGTGGGGCGGCCGGACACGAGTGTGCGAGTCGCACCATAAACCTTGAATTTTAGCTGATCGGCAAGTCGGGCGGGGCTTTTTGCCCGGCGCGTGGGCTTGCATCACGATCGGCGCATGTCGTGCGATGGCGGTTTCGGCGCGCGGAACGAAACACGCTGCTTGCCGCCCGTCGCTAGCGACGGCGCGAACGCGAAGCCGAATGCTAGCAGCACCAGCGACACGGCGATCACTGCCATGTTCCCGCTCGTCACATACGGCGTGTTGCCCGAGGTTCCCTGCACGGTCGCTTCGAGTGAACCGGTCGTGAATACCGGCAGGCGCGCCGTCAAATCGCCGTTGGCGGCGATCACGACGGTCATGCCGGTGTTGGTCGCGCGCAGCATCGGACGGCCGGTTTCGATCGAACGCATGCGCGCGATCTGCAAGTGCTGATCGAGCGCGATGGTATTGCCGAACCACGCGAGATTGGTCGAGTTCACCAGAATGCCGGCGGGCGTTTCCTGATCGCGGATGGTGCGCGCGATCTCCTCGCCGAAGATGTCCTCGTAGCAGATGTCGACGGCGATCGGCTGGTTTTTCACGAAGAACGCTTTCTGCGCGATGGGACCGCGTGCGAGATCGCTGAGCGGAATGCCCATCATGCGCACGAACCAATGGAAGCCGGTCGGCACGAACTCGCCGAAGGGCACGAGATGATGCTTGTCGTAGCAATAGATATCCACGATGCCCGGCGTCATGCCGAACAGGCTGTTGGTGTAATCGGACACGCGCCCGTCCGGCAAGAGCGTCACGCCGACCGCGCCGAACAGGATCGACGAGCCGGTGCGGTCGGAGAACTCGCGCATCGCTTCGGCGAAGTCGCGCGGCACCTGCACGGACAGCGCTGGCAACGCGGTTTCGGGCGTCACGATCAGATCGGCCGCCTTCTCGGTGATGAGCCGCTTGTACAGCGCCAGCGACTCGTCGATGCCCGACTGCTCGAATTTCATCTCCTGCTTCACGTTGCCTTGCAAGAGGCGCACGGAGAGCGGCGCGTTGGCGGGCGTGGTCCACTGCACCAGCGACAGCAACATGCCCGCGACGATTAGCGCAAGCGACGCGAGCGCGGGAACCAGGGCGCGCGCGCCGCTCTTGCGACGCAAGTGGAACAACGCCTGCACGGCGAGCGCCACGACCAGCGCGAGCACCCAGGCCACGCCGTAGACGCCGACCACCGAACCGAAACCGGAGAGCGGTCCATCGACTTGCGCATAGCCGCTCGCGAGCCATGGGAAGCCGGTGAACACGAGACCGCGCAGCCATTCGCCGAGCGCCCATGCGCTCGCGAAGGCGAACACGCCGTGCCAGGTCGGCGCGAAACGCGGTGCGGCTTCGATGTCGCGCGCGGTGTCCGCGTCTTCGTCGCCGAAGCGCGCACGGTCCGCGACCAGCGACCACACCGCGCTCGACAAACCGGGATAAACCGCGAGATAGAGCGAGAACAGCGCGACGGCGGCGGCGGCGAGCGGCGCGGCCATGCTGCCGTAATCGTGCATGCTCACGTAGAGCCACCACACGCCGGTCACGAAATTGCCGAAGCCGAACGCCCAGCCGGTCGCGGCCGCGCTCGCCCAGCCGCGCGTGCGCGAGAGCCACGCGAAGAACAGCGTGAAGATGGCGAGTTCGAGCCATCCGCCGTGCGGCGTGGGTGCGAACGACAGCGTGTTGGCCGCGCCGAGCACGGCCGCGACGAGGTAATGCCAGAACGGCAGCGCGCGGCGCGACGCGGAGGCATCGCGCGGGCGGGCGGAGGAGCGAATCGATGAATCGGCCATGGTCGGGCGGTCGGGCAGAAAAGCGGTGAAGCGGTGAATCTCGAAAACAAGCGCGTGCGGCGCATTGTGCTTGATGAATGTGTCCGGCGCGACGCGCGTGACGGGTCATCACACTTACCAGACTTGCGTGATGAGGAAAAAGTGATCGCCGAATGCTCGCACATCGGTCGATTGCGCGGTGCGTTCGGCCGGATTCAGCACAATCCAGCGGACGGTCGCCCTCTGCATAGACGAGCGTGTTGAAAATGTTGGGGCCGACCGCCGAGCTGGTGTCGCCCCAGTTCCAGCGCAGATGCTTGGGCGACGGCCCGGGCGCCATCGCGGCTCGTGCTGATAGTGCGCACGCAGCGGAAATGCACCCAGTCCGGGGTGAGCCCCACGCGCGCGAAGCCGTGAAACAGTGCGAACGACACGACCGGCACGCACAGTGTGAGCGCGAGCCGCCACCAGCGCCGTTTCGCCAGATGGCGATGTGCATCACCCACACGACGAACACGATGGCCGCGAGGAACACCGTCAGCGGCACCAGCCCGAACGAGAGATGGAAGCGCCGGCCGAGCTCATCGGAGAGAAAGAGGAATGCGCCCAGCGCGAGCCACGATACGAGCGAGGGGAACGCGTAGCGCCGCAGGTGCAGACGTCTGTCGGCGCTCATCGCGGGCTCTTGGCGGTTGGCGATGGCCGCGCCGTTGCAGCAGCCGTTGGCGTGAGCGGTCATCGTCCGGCGTCCACGCGAGGGGCGATGCGCCTCCTCAATCGCGCAATTCGTCCTCGTCGTCGCCATCGACGCGATGTTGCTGTTGCTGCACGTTCGGCACGCGCCGCACGTGCAGCACGTGGATCTGCCGCGCGTCGCCGCGCAGGATTTCGAACACGAAATCGTCGATGCGTACCTTCTCGCCGCGATGCGGCACGCGCCCGAAGCGATGCGTGACGAGACCGCCGATGGTATCGACTTCCTCGTCGGAGAAATCGCTGCCGAACGCCTCGTTGAACTGTTTGATGCCGGTCAGCGCGCGCACGCGGTACTTGCCGTCCGGCGTCGCGATGATGTTGCCGGCTTCCTCGTCGAAGTCGTATTCGTCCTCGATATCGCCGACGATCTGCTCCAGCACGTCCTCGATGGTGATGAGGCCCGCGACGCCGCCGTACTCGTCCACGACGATGGCGATGTGATTGCGGTTCACGCGAAAGTCGTGCAGCAGCACGTTCAGGCGCTTCGATTTGGGAATGAAAACGGTGGGGCGCAGCATGCCGCGCACGTCGAATTCTTCTTCGGCGTAGTAGCGCAGCAGGTCTTTCGCGAGCATCACGCCAATGACGTTGTCGCGATTGCCTTCGTAGACCGGGTAACGTGAGTGCGCCTTTTCCAGCACGAAGGGGATGAATTCCGCGGGCGTGTCCGCGATGTTGATGGCGTCCATCTGGGACCGCGGGATCATGATGTCGCGTGCGCAGAGATCGGACACCTGGAAGACGCCTTCGATCATCGAAAGCGAATCGGCATCGAGCAGGTTGCGCTCGTACGCATCCTGAAGCACTTCGAGTAACTCGTCGCGCGATTCGGGTTCGTGCGAGATGAAATCGGTCAAGCGTTCGAGAAGCGAACGCTTTTCAGTGGGTTTCTCGGAATGGCGTCGACTGGGATAGGGTTCGTTCATAGTGGAGCGCCCGGCATTTTCCGGGCGCGTTTTGACGGAAAGTTAAGCATACACCAAGGCAAAATGCGGGCTACGTGGGGAGGCGCGCATGGATGAATTCATGCTAGCCAACAAATATGCGAGAAGTATGTTCGGCGTGGCGGCTTGGCCGGACGGACGAGGGCGCGCGCCTTGGGGAAGGCCGGCGTTTCATTCCTTCGCCTCTCCCGCTCGGCACCGCGCCAGCAGCGTCTCCAGCGCGCAGTCTGCCGCTTTCTCGCAGCGCCTCGACCGTTCGGCTGACGTAATCGAGCGTCGTGCCGTAGCGACTGCTCGCGCAGCCGAGCACCGTGCGCACGATCAGATCGGACAGCTTGCCGGTGTAGGAGATGGCGTCGCGCCGCATCACGAAGACGAGCGCGTCGACGCGGCAGCCGTCCGCGAGCGTGCACGGCAGCCACGCGGGACGGGTACGAGGCCATCGCCATTTCGCGGCGCCACAGGACTTCGAGATGCGGAATCGCGCCTTCGCCCGCGAGCCGGAACGCCATGCCGGTGCACGAGCCGTCGCGGTCGAGCGCCAGCACCAGCCCCGGCTGCTCCGGCGTGCCGCGATTCACGCGCGACCAACAAATACAGACCCCGGTGATAGCCGTGCACCTTGCCGCGCACAGCCTCGAGCGTCGGCAGGCCGGGATTCCAGATCAGCGAGCCATAGCCGAACAGCCAAAGGTCCGATTTGCGGTCCCAGCGGCTGAGCGTCGCTTCGCGCGACTCGGCGAGTTCTTCGTCGGAGAGCAGGGCGGACGCGCCAAGCGTCGGCGGGTACGCGGTGCAGGGGGCCGGCGCGTGGTGGGCGTCGGCGATGTCGGCGGAATCGGGGGCGGGCGTTGGCTCGGGCAACTTGTCGTTCACGTTCAGGCGTCGGTCACGGGCACGTACGGATCGGAAAAACCCAAAGACTGCATGATATCCGTCTCTATCGATTCCATCTCTTGCGCTTCGCTTTCGACCTCGTGATCGTAGCCCTGCGCGTGCAGCGTGCCGTGCACGATCAGATGCGCGTAGTGCGCCTCGAGCGGCTTGCCCTGCTCGTTCGCCTCGCGTTCGATGACCGGGCAGCACAGGATCAGATCGCCCGAAACCAGATCGTCCTCGGACTCCGCGTAGGCGAACGTGAGCACGTTGGTCGCGTAATCTTTCTGACGATACGTGCGGTTGAGCGTGCGGCCTTCCTCTTCGTCGACGAAACGCACGATCAGTTCGGCATCCGCGAAAAGGGAGGCCTTGATCCAGCGCGCGACCGTCGCACGCGACACGATCGCCTTGTGCGACGGATACGTTTTCGCGGTGGGAAACTGCATGCTGAGCGTGAGACGCGGCGTCATTGCAGTTTCTGCGCCTGTGAGGCGCGCGAGGCGGCTTCCGCCAGCGCGGCATCTTTCTGCGACTGCGCATCGTAAGCCTCGACGATGCGCGCGATCAGCGGATGCCGCACCACGTCCGCCGACGTGAAATGCGTGATGGCGATGCCGCGCACTTCCGACAGCACGTGCTGCGCCTCGATCAGCCCGCTCTTGTGCCCGCGCGGCAAGTCGACCTGCGTGGTGTCGCCGGTGACGACCGCCTTCGAGCCGAAGCCGATCCGCGTCAGGAACATCTTCATCTGCTCGGGCGTGGTGTTCTGCGCCTCGTCGAGAATGATGAACGCGTGATTCAGCGTGCGCCCACGCATGTACGCGAGCGGCGCGATTTCGATCATCTGGCGCTCGAACATCTTCGCCGTCTTGTCGAAGCCGAGCAGATCGTAAAGCGCGTCGTACAGCGGACGCAGATACGGATCGACTTTCTGCGCGAGATCGCCCGGCAGGAAGCCCAGACGCTCGCCGGCTTCGACGGCCGGACGTGTTAGCACGATACGCTTGACCTGATCGCGTTCGAGCGCATCGACCGCGCACGCCACCGCGAGATACGTCTTGCCCGTGCCCGCCGGCCCGATGCCGAAGGTCACGTCGTGCGCGACGATCTGCTTCAGATACTCGTGTTGCGCGGGCGTGCGGCCGCGCAGATCGGCGCGCCGCGTGTAGAGCTTCCGACCGTGATCCTCGTCTTCGCCGAGATCGATCGTGGCGCTCGGCTCATCGAACGGATGATCCGGATCGCCGCGAAAACGCGGATCGACCTGCGCTTCGTCGCCATTGCCTTCGCGCGAGTCGCGTGTATCGCGCACACGGCGTGTGGCGTGACTCGCTTCGACCAGCGCGAGCTGGATATCGTCGACGGAAATGGGATCGCGCGCGCGGTTGTAGAAGTTTTCGAGCGCCGCCAGCGCGACCTTGACGCCACGGCCGCGAATCGCAATCTTGTGACCACGACGCGACAGCGTGACGTCGAGCGCCTGCTCGATCTGCCGCAGGTTTTCGTCGAGCGGGCCGCATAGGTTGGCGAGCCGCGTGTTGTCCTCGCGCGGAGCGGTGAATTCCAGATGCTGCGTGGGTGCGTTCTTCAAAGTGAACCAAGTGTCCTTTAATTGAGCGCAGGCGTGGCCGATTCAGGCGTCATCACCAGCTCGCCGCGCAGCGAATGCGGATAGGCGTGCACGATCTTCACATCGATCATCTGCCCGATCAGACGTGCATGCGAGGCAGCTGGCGCAGGGAAATTGACGACGCGATTGTTCTGCGTACGCCCCGCAAGCTCGTTCGGGTCCTTGCGCGCGGGGCGCTCGACCAGAATGCGCTCCACCTTGCCGACCATCGTCTCACTGATACGCTGCACGTTCTCTTCAATGGTCGCCTGCAAATGTTGCAGGCGCTTGAGCTTGACCTCGCGCGGCGTGTCGTCGTGCAGGTTCGCGGCGGGCGTGCCGGGACGCGGACTGTAGATGAACGAGAAGCTGGTGTCGTAGCGTATCTCTTCGACCAGCGCCATCATCTTGTCGAAATCCTCTTCCGTTTCGCCGGGGAAGCCGACGATGAAATCCGTCGACAGCGACAAGTCCGGGCGGATCGCGCGCAGGCGGCGGATGACCGACTTGTATTCGAGCACGGTGTAGCCGCGCTTCATTGCCATCAGGATGCGGTCCGAGCCGTGCTGCACCGGCAAATGCAGATGCGAGACGAGCTTGGGCACCTTGGTGTATGTATCGATGAGTCGCTGCGTGAATTCCTTCGGATGCGAAGTCGTATAACGAATGCGTTCGATGCTCGGCACTTCCGCCACGTATTCGATCAGCGTCGCGAAGTCGGCGATCTCGCTCGACCCCAAGGTGAGCACGCCGCGATACGCATTGACGTTCTGGCCCAGCAGCGTGACTTCGCGCACGCCCTGATCGGCCAGGCCGGCGATCTCGGTGAGCACGTCGTCGAGCGGGCGCGAGACTTCATCGCCGCGCGTGTAGGGCACGACGCAATAGCTGCAGTACTTGGAGCAGCCTTCCATGATCGAGACGAACGCACTCGAACCTTCGACACGCGCGGGCGGCAGGTGATCGAACTTCTCGATTTCCGGAAACGTGATGTCGACCTGCGCGCGGCCGGTGGCACGGCGCAGGTCGATCATGGCGGGCAGCCGATGCAGCGTCTGCGGGCCGAACACGATGTCCACATACGGCGCGCGCGCGACGATCGACGCGCCTTCCTGGCTCGCGACACAACCACCGACGCCGATAAGCAGATTCGGGTTCGCTTCTTTCAGCTCGCGGACGCGACCGAGATCGGAGAACACTTTCTCCTGAGCCTTCTCGCGCACCGAGCACGTGTTGAACAAAATGACATCCGCGTCTTCGGGCGTGTCCGTCTTGACGAGTCCTTCCGCCGCGCCGAGCACGTCGACCATCTTGTCGGAGTCGTACTCGTTCATCTGGCAGCCGAAGGTCTTTACATAAACTTTCTTGGTCATGAATCGTCGCCGGTCGCAGTGGTTAATCTGGGGCGTGTAAGTGAGGTTGAAGGATGACTGGCGCTTCAGCGCGCATTTATGCCAATCCGCACCGCTTTTTACTGTAATTTAGTCTACTATTATAGTAGCTCCGATGCCCAATTTCCACGCCGCGCTATTCCGCTGGGGCGCATGGTTGCGCGGGCCACTCGAGCCAGAGCTTATGAGGTCGCTCTTCATGTCTTACGAAACACCATGATCGACCATTTCATCTGCGATTGTGATGGCGTGCTCGTCGATAGCGAAGTGATCGCGGACTGCGTGATGCTGGACGTGCTGACATTGATGTTTTCCGGCATCGAATTCGCGCCGGTCATGCACACGGCTTTCGGCCAGCAGACCTCGACTTTCCTCGCGGGTCTTAAGCGCCGCTTCGGCATCGTCATGCCGGACAGGTTCGTCGATAGGGTCGATAGGTTGCGACGTGAGGTCGCATAGATGATTGTTTCACCTGCTAGGTTCTGTTCACATTCTCAGCAGCGGTTCAAAGGCGCAGGCGAGCACGGCGA
>LFJI01000123.1 GCA_001235855.1 Candidatus Burkholderia brachyanthoides | reverse complement strand
ACGCTGCTGGTGTTCATCGATGAGGCCACCGGACGGCTGATGACGTTGCATTTCATCAAGAATTAATCGAACACTTCTTTTTCCATATCCGGGCTAGCCCGGAGGCCTTGCGCGGCGGTTGCTTGACCAGCGAGGTCGGCTTCGCATTCTAGACGTGGGCGTTCAGCCGAACGCCTCCGTTTCGGAGTCGGGGCGCGCCATCGAGCCAAGCGCCGGGCGGACATCTACGCCCGCCATGCGAGCAGCGGTCGAAGCGTGGGCCACCGACAAAACGCCGTTGCCCAACAAGATCATGATCGCCGCGACTCTCGTCGAGGTCGCCGCGCTGAAAGCCATGGCGCGCGCCCTCCTTGTCAAGAAAGGCCTTGTTCAAGAGGAAGCCGGCCTCGACCTTCAAATCAACATCCGCGACGCGGAGCCAGAAACAAAACGTTTTGCGCCAGGCGATCGCGTCGTCTTCACGAAGAATGACTGCGAGCTCGGCGTGTCGAACGGCGCGACGGGGACCATTCGAGCCAGTTCAGTCAAAATCAATACTAGGCGTTGCCGAACCGGAGCTTGTTGTCGACCTTGACGACGGGATTGCTGAAGCGCAGAAGGCAGGCCAAAACCTCATCACCGTTCCAGTGTCGTTCGGGTGACTCGATCTTTCCTACTGCACCACGAATCACAAAAGCCAAGGACGAACCGTTGACAGCGCGCATGTTGTCGTCAATCCCACGACCGTGGACCGAGAATGGGCATATGTTGCCGCGAGCCGATCGCGCTTCGCGACGACTCTCTACGTCGACGCGCCCGCCATTGCCGCCTTCGATCCCGAATCACACTTGGCAGCATCCCAAGCCGAGAGGCAAGACGCGCTCGACCGGGAACAGATCATTGAAGCTTTTGCGCATCGCATGAGCAAGAGTCGAGCAAAAGAGACGACACTCGACTATCGTGACGCGCTATTCGCGGAGCGCGAGGCCATGCGGATTTCGGCGCCAGTTTTGTCGTCGATTCCAGCTGCCACCACCACTCCGACACAATCA
This sequence comes from Candidatus Burkholderia brachyanthoides, assembly GCA_001235855.1. Lineage (GTDB taxonomy): Bacteria > Pseudomonadota > Gammaproteobacteria > Burkholderiales > Burkholderiaceae > Caballeronia > Caballeronia brachyanthoides. Next base: position 6,974 of record LFJI01000123.1, on the reverse strand, counting down.
CTCCGACGCCAGCTTCGGCGTCGGCAAGCTCGCTCGGAAACGACAAGGATCGAGTGCGCCATCGCCGCCATGCGATCGCAAGCACGCAACGAAAAGCGAGAGAAACATTTGGCCCGAAGGAAGGAGTGCCCACGCCGTTGCCCACGTCGCCGAAAGCGCGCCAACGAGTTCGGCGGCTCATGGGCGCAACGTTGACTCGGCGTCGGAACGCAGGCCCCGAACTCGACAAAGATCTGTGCCCATAGGCCAGCGAGAAAGCGCGAAGCCGAGACGCTGCCAACGTTGGACTTCATCCACAAATGGATTCGACGATATGCCGGAGAAAGACGCCCCCGATAATCTTCCCGTGCCTCTCGGCAATTGGCTCAACACGATTGCGAAAAACCCCAATGGACCTGTTCGGAAATCGATGGTGGCCCGCGCTATGTGGCAATCGAAAACCCGCGCATCCGGATTGTTTGTCTCGATGGATTTCCGCTGCCAGCTTGTGGTGGCGGACAGGGCCGGCCGCCAAATGTGCTCCCACCGGCCCTTGTTCGCGTCGACCTGATCGATACGAGCGGGCCGTTTGCGCGACTCGATGCGTTCAACGCCGTTTGCTTTTCATGCTGTCGTTCGCTGAACGGAGCATGGCAAGTGGTGGTGCATCCACTCGACGACACGGGCAAGCTTTCTCGTTGCTTTTGGCCGCCGCTCGAGCGAGTTGGCGCAGATCTCCAAAATTTTCAGCAAATTTGCGCAAAAGCTTCGCCGCCTCCGCCGCGCTGGACCTCACGCCGCTCGCGTCCGCGTCCTCGATGATCGCCTCCAGATTTTCAGCCGCCCGCGCGCACTCTCGAAGGCCCGCCGCAACCGAAAGAAACCGCGGCGACACGAGACGTTGCACCGCCTCTTCCAACCGCAGCGCGCTCTCTGCTGGAGTCGACGGCCGCTTTTTGGCCTCCTGAAGCGCCGCGAGGGAGTTGGTGCGAAGCTCTTCAATTTCCTATCTCTTCTTTGCGCAGCTCGGCGAGCATCGCGCGCAAATCAAGATTCTGTCCGCTCATTTTCGCTTTCTGTTCGTTTTGGCGGCAGGCGCACCTGCCACCCGCATCAATGCGTGTTGTCGGCGCAATCCTGCGGGTTCTTTAATTCGCCGCGCCTTGGCGTGTTTCGAGTGCTGTGTCTAGTTTCGAGCAGGCGTGCGCTTAGGCCACTTCCGCGCATGCGCCCGTAGCGCCATGATCGGGTTGCGCCCCGGGGAAATGGCGTGCAAAACGACGCCAACAACAAATTAAAACGAAGACCATGTGCTCAGCAGGATTTCTGCAAAGCGCCGCGCGGCGCGCCAAGCACGCCTTTTTCTCGCATGAAGGCCGCGACGAGGCAGGCGGCAAACGGGCGGAGCCCGCGTCCGTGGGGGCGCAGAGTCGCCCCCAAGCGCCTTCATCGATTGAGTATCGCGAAGCGCACCGCGGATTTCTTATCCGCGTGTCATCCAACGAAGGCGGGTCATTCTCCCTGTCTGTCGAGGACCCTCACGGCCGCAGGCCGGCCTTACTGTCCGAGTGCTTTGCCGACGCGGGTTGTTCGCCAAACCAGAAATTTCGAAGCGTTCGCGAAGCGATCGACGCGATCGAGCGGGCGAAGAGCGAAATCGACCGTTTCCTCGCTGGCAGCGACGATTGACGATTCGCCGCAGATCGCTTGCAAGGCCATTGTCACTAAAGCTCTGCGGTGTTTCAACGTTGCGTCGATCGCAACCTGAGGACGCGCAAACGTTCCCGTGCCTCGCCGATCGCAACTGAGACCTGAGACGAAATTTGGCCCAATTTTTGCGCGACGACGGCTGTGATCGCTGCGCAGCCGCGCGGCAAAAGCAGATCAGAGACAAGGTCATGAATTCGAAAACGAAAGCAACCGGCCGCTTTGAAAAGTGGTCGGACGAGATCCACCCCGCCATCGACAAGCGACGGGTGTTGGTGGTCGACGATTATCAAGACATTGCCGACGCCCTGTCCGCCATTCTCGAAATCAAAGGCTTCGACGCGCGAGTGGCGCTCACCGGCGAGCAGGCGATTCGGCGTTTCCAGACCTGGCGGCCCCATGCCGTGATCCTCGACATCTCGCTGCCAAACATACATGGAGTCGAGATAGGGCGGCGCATGCGGTCCACTGCTTGGCACGACGCGGCGCTTTTGGCGCACACCGCGTTGAACGCGTCGGAAATTCGAGGCGACGCGATTTGCCGCCGGCTTCGACGCCTTTCTTGGCAAGCCGGTCTCGCCGCCTGAGCTCGCTGCGGTCATTGACTCCCTATGCCCGGACGCGCGCGAATGGGCGAGAGAGCGCCGACGCGCGCGACGGTTCTTTTGCAGCGCCACGGAGCTTTTGCATTCAAGCGGGATCGGTCGCTCGGCCCGCTCGCCGTTCAACTGCGCCGCGTCAAAAGCGCGCGACAGGCATGGCGACCGCGAAAGTGGTCGTGCCGCTCGACGATTGGACTCGGATGGAGCCGCCATGCCGCGAGGCGATATAGGGGTTGGGGGCTGAACCCGGATGAAATGTCCGCGGCGACAGCAGTTGTCAATGAGCACGATCGGCAGTTGCGAGACACGCGTCTCGGTGTCATCGTTGAGCCTTTGAGCAGATCGAGCTACGGCTCGGATCCGACTTGACGCTCGCCGAGATCTTCTCGCTCCGTCGGCGAGCACTCAAGGCCCTAACTCCTTAACGACTGGGCTACAATCAATCGGCGCGTGTGCAGTGCAAATTTCCTTTCAAGCGCAAGCGGCTTTGGATCTTTTCCGCCAATGGCGAAATACATTTATGAAGTAAGCCTCCAACGAGGACGCAGCAATCCGGAGTTCCACAAATTTCTGGAGAATGTGATGGCGCTCAATGCAAAAGCTCCGGATTATGGTGGGATTAATAATTTCTGCCTCATCGGACATCACATGGATGTGAACACGATTCGCTTTCTTTGCGCTGAGGGACTAAAAAGAAGCAAGACCGACCTGTCTACAGTCGAGGTGACGAAAACCACACTCCAATCGACCAATGTGGCATGCACAGACGCTACACAGAGCTTATCGAAAACTACTTTCTCCCGTTCGACGAGTATCCGAATGTCGAATGACAACGGCTGCATGTTCGCACAGGGCTATAGCCGAAAAGGCCTCGGCGACCCGGACAAAAAACTATTGGCATCGGCATCAAGTGCTCAAAATGTCGAACCGCGACATAGGCGATAGTGGCGCACAACGCGCTACTGCCATGCCCCCGGGGGGGCATGCGGAAACCGGCATTCTCGTCCTTCTCAGACCGCTCCCAACCCCTATTTTTAACATTACGGGCATGCGTCTAGCTGTTTTCACGGTGTCGATTTAGCTTGTCCGTAGCACTGTCCGCTCCATTCCACTTCAAGTTCGGCTGCAAGCTCCGGACTGTTGAACTGCGCTTGGCTTTCGATCGATCTTCTTCTCATCTCTGCAGAAAACGGCGGATTTTTGAAATCGTCGAATGTTTTACGAATGGTTTCTGCGACACGCTTCGAATCGCGCTCGAAGAGCAACTCGAGGAGGTGGCCCGCGTGAAGCGACAAAACACCGTGCGGCGCGAGGACATCCGAAGGAAAATCTTTGATTTTGTCTGACAAAAGAATAATGGTCGAATTCGGACCGTGCAGACCCTGCGTCGCTTTCGCCTGTGAAAAATCGGATTCCGATTGTTTTGAAAGCCAGCCAGCCGCCACGGCAACATGCACGTCGTCTTTGTCGTCCAACTGGAAAAGCGACTTGAATTCAAAAATAACCGCTTCGTCATTGAGAGTTTCGTTGCAGGGCTTCCGCTCTCAACCGCGCACGGTGTTCGATGCGATGTATTCGGCCTCGATCTCATGCGTCCAGTGAAGCCTTACAAAACCGGCCTTATGAAGATCGTAAAAAACGTTCGAAACAACATCTTTGATAAGCACGTTTGCGTCCACAAGAACCGGTAAAGGCAGTTTTGAAATCGGCATTAGGCCAAGCCCAGCCGCTTAGCCGATGACAAGGCGTCTTGCCCGCTTTTTTCGGGAATTTTCTGCATCTTCTGTGCGCTGCTCACTCGACGGTCCAATGTCCAAGCCGCTGCGGGCGTCCTCGAGCGACATTGAAACATTACCTTCCCGTGCTAGCTTTATCCAATCGTCGAATTCGCCGCTCAGCACGCGACGATGCCCTTTCGGCGTTTTATTCACGCGTCCGGAATAGACGCCGCTGTCGATAGCCGCGGCGATGAACGGTCGACTAAATCCCGATTTCTTCGCTGCCTCTTCTGTGGAAATCCATTTGAGCTTCGAGTCGGACGTGGCGCTGAGGGCCGACGCTACGTCGTCGCTTTCAACGATTTTCAAAGCCAGCACTTTGCTTAAATCATGGATATCGTTGATGGTGGGGCCGCATTCCATAGACTTCCATGCAGCCGTGAGTTCTGCATCAATGACCTCCGAAAGGAATTTGATAACTCTGTCGTGCCGGCTGGTCCACATGGCTGCCCCTAAAAACGAAAAAATCGAAACCAAGAAACCAATATACTGCTTGCTCGGAGTGCAAGTGCATCGACCACACTGGAAGGAGCGGTCGATCTAATGCCGAACAAGCTGGCTGCGCTCAAGGGCAACCACGGACATCGTAAAATGCCCATTGATGCATGGCCCGTGCCGTGGGCAGCGCATCGACGCGCTTTCTCGCGCGCCGACGACATGATGACCCAACACACCGAGAACGAATGGCCTTCCGCTATATCGGCTCCAAGGCCCGGCTTGTCGACAGCCTGCGCGAGCACATTGGGCCATGGAAGGATGGGACTTTCTTTGACGCATTTTGCGGAACCGGCGCGGTCGCTGAACTGGCCTCCTCGCTTGGTTGGCCCGTCCTTCTCAATGATCACCTCCTCAGCTCCGCCACGATGGCCGCTGCCAGACTCGCCAGATCGGAGAATGCACAGTTCACCAAGCTGGGCAGCTACGAAAAAACAATCCTTTCGCTGAATGCTCTTGATCCAATCGAAGGCTTTATTTGGCGCGAATATAGTCCAGCCTCCCGCCGCCACTGCGGCATTGAACGCAGATATTTCACCGAGGCTAACGCCGGGCGAATAGACGCCGCCCGGCAACAAATCGCAATGTGCTCCAAAGAAGGTCTTCTATCGACGGATGAGGAACAACTTATCTTGACGGACCTGCTAGGGGCGGTTAACCGATGCGCAAATATCGCTGGAACTTACGAGTGCTTTCTGGCGAAGTGGACTGCCCAATCGGCCAATGCGTTCCTTTTGCAAGCGCGGCCGCTGGCGTCAGACGTGAAGCTCAGCGTGAGAGACGTCTTTGAGTTGACGCCTGCCGAGAGCGACGTCGTTTATCTTGACCCTCCCTATACAAAGCGGCAATACGCCGCCTATTACCACATCTTGGAAACGGTCGTCATTGGAGATGAGCCAACGGTCGAGGGAGTTGCTGGCCTGTGCCCATGGAAAGACCGATCCTCTGTTTTTTGCTACAAGATAAAGGTCCTCAATGTGTTGGTTCGGTTGATCGAAGGGTTCAACGCAAGGCGCATTCTGCTCCCTTATAGCAAGCAGCGAAGGCCAATATAGACATTGATGATCTTGGGCCAGCGCTTGAGTCGATCGGAGACGCCGAATTGACACCCCTCCGCGACATCGGACGATATAGGCAAAACCAGCAAGCTAGCGCCACAGCATCCGAAGTCAGCGAGTATCTGATCGCAATCACGAAGCGCCTGCCGGCGCCCGTTAGCAAGAGCAAGAGCGCGCGAGAAGAGGTTCTGGCATGAGCGCTCCATTGCCTTTGGAAGCGCATCTGTTGAAACGAGCCGAGAGGTTTGCCCGCGATTTCAGCCAAAGACTCGGCTCCGAGAAGATGTTCGAGGCGCGCCTTCAATTGCTGGAAGCCGCGTCCAGCTGCGTGGGCGGCTTCTCGTTGAGAGAGTATTTCGCGGCCTTTGACATCCATCCGCTCGAAGATCTTGACGCGTTAGCGGACGCAGCTCGGAAGCTGCTGTCCTTGATTTCAGACACGCCGATACATCCTTCCCTTGCGCTGAGCTCTCTCGCTAGAGAGCCGGTCCCCGAATCGGACCGCAAATCCACCGGCACTTATTACACGGATTTTTGATTGGCAGAGCGGATCGCTGAACTGTCGGCGGTCTCTTTCTCGACCCGGGCGAAAGTTATAGACCCTGCATGCGGCACGGGAATTTTGCTCGTCGCGCTATCAATCAAAGCTTGCGAAAAAAATCGCAGAAACGTTGGCGCGTGGCTGCGAAACAGCGTATGCGCCTCCGATCTTTCCGCGTCATCGTTGCGCACGGCCAGGCTCGCTCTCGCGTCGCTGACAAACGACTTGGGCGCCGTCGTCGCCATGAACAAGCGGTTCCAGTTTGCTCGCGCCGAAGGACGTTTGGTCGCAACTTGCGCTGAAAGGTTTCGATGTCGTTGTCGCGAATCTTCCATGGGAAAAGGTGAAACTCACCCAGCATGAATATCTCAGGGCAAACGGCGCGGTGCGGCAATACGGGTCAAAGATTGTTGGCTTGGACGTAGCCGGATACGCCAACGAGCGGCAAAAGTCGGCGAATTATGCAAGCCAACTGGCGACGCGGTATGAAGCGCTGTCAAGCCGGCGAGCCTGATCTTTATATCGCGTTCACCGAGCTCTTCTTGCGATTGGTGAGGCCGGGCGGCGTCATCTCTGCATTGGTTCCCGCTGGCCTGATCCGCTCTCAGGGCACCGCAGCCCTTCGAAAGGCCATTTTCGACGAGTCTCATTCCCTGTCCATATTAATTTTGGACAATCGCGCTCGCTTCTTTTCCATTGACACTCACTTTAAATTCCTCGCGATCTCTTTGACTCACACAGGCGGAGACAGTCGCAACCTGTATAGACCGGAGACATGGGTAACACTCCGGACGAATGGTTCGTCCGGAGTCGA
>LFJI01000122.1 GCA_001235855.1 Candidatus Burkholderia brachyanthoides | reverse complement strand
GGGTGGAGGTGACCATCTCATTAAACCCCACGTTTTCCAAAACGTGGGGTTGGTCAGCAGTCTGATGGCAGCCACACGGGTTGCCATTTTTTCGATGCACGCCCCCCCGCTCAGGAATTCCGGCGCGGCATGCCCAGAGCGCCGAGCAAGGCCGCGAGCGGCTGCTTCGGCGCGCTCTTGTGCTCGGGCTCCGGCCGCTGTTCCTCGCGCTTCATCGCCGAGGGCGACGGCTCATAAGGTTTGTAGAAAAATTCATCGACCGGCTGCTTGCGCGGACGATCATACGAGCCGCCGTTGCGGCGGCGCGCGCCCGACTCTTCCCGCGACGACGCATGGCGATGCTCGCCGCGCTCGCCTCGGCCCGGCCGCTCGTCGCGACGCGACGACGAACCTTCCCGGCGCGCGGGCGTGGTCACTTCCAGCGGCTGCACGTCCAGCGTGCGCTTGATCAGCTTTTCGATATCGGCGAGTTGCTTGCGCTCGTTGGCGCTGCACAGCGACAATGCATCGCCCGATGCGCCCGCGCGCCCCGTGCGGCCAATGCGGTGCACGTAGTCTTCGGCGTTGAACGGCAGATCGAAGTTGATCACCGCCGGTAGTTCCGCGATATCGAGACCGCGCGCGGCGACATCGGTCGCGACCAGCGCTTCGATCTCGCCGCGCTTGAAGGCATCAAGCGCCTGCATGCGCTCGCTCTGCGAACGGTCGCCGTGAATCGCCGTCGCGACGATGCCGTCCTTCTCCAGCACGCGCGCCAGCCGGCTCGCGCCAATCTTGCTGTTGCAGAACACGATGACCTGCTTCAACTCGCGCTCGTGAATGAGCTGCGCGACCGCGCCCGATTTATCGCTCTCGTGCACCTCATACACAATCTGGCGCACGTTGGCGTTGGTCGAATTGCTGCGCGCGACTTCGATGGTCTGCGGATTGCGCAGGTAGGTCGAGGCGAGCTTCTTGATTTCGGCGGAGAACGTCGCCGAGAACAGCAGCGTCTGACGCTCCTTCGGCAGCAGGTTCAGGATGCGCTGCAGGTCCGGCAGGAAGCCCATGTCCAGCATGCGGTCGGCTTCGTCGAGCACGAGCATCTGCACCTGTCCGAGATTGACGGTCTTCTGCTGGACGTGATCGAGCAGGCGGCCCGGCGTCGCGATCAGGATTTCCACGCCACGGCACAGCGCGTCAGACTGCGGGTTCATGTCGACGCCGCCGAACACTACCGTGCTGCGCAGCGGCGTGTGCTTCGAATAGGTCTGCACGTTGGCGGCGACCTGATCGGCGAGTTCGCGCGTGGGCGTGAGCATGAGTGCGCGCACCGGATGACGCGCGGGCGACGCGCTGGTATTCGCCGACGGCAGCAGGCGCTGAATGATCGGCAGCGAAAAACTGGCCGTCTTGCCGGTGCCGGTCTGCGCGACGCCCATCACGTCGCGGCCCGCCAGCACCACGGGAATGGCCTGCGCCTGAATGGGCGTCGGCGTGGTGTAGCCGGACTCGCTCACCGCCTTCAGGATATCGGGAGCCAACCCGAACTGGTCGAACGTGGGCGCGGCCGGGGTCGCGCTGGACCTGTTCGTGGCGACGGAATCTGACATGATGACTATGTTCGCTTTTGCTAAAAGTCCGCTCTATGCGGCGCGCGTCTCGAATCGGTCGGTGTTTCAGTCGCGATCGGTCGATGACACGTGAGTGTTTCGGTGACGCGGAATGTTCCGCGACGCAGTGCGCGTAGCGCACGGCATGGCAGCCGCTGCGCGGGCATCGCAGGCCAGGCCGTACGCGCCGGATACTGCCCGCCGCGCCCCGATGGAACACGGCTTCGATGACGTTTTCACAAGGCACGGCGATGCGTTCGGGGCCGCTTCGCACCGAAAACCGACCTCGGACGAACGGTTTTTAGTGCCGGAAAACCGCACATTGTAGCACCGTGCGCCGAGTGGCTCCGGCCGGGCCTCGGGCGTCATTGTCTTAGCACGGCGCGTGCCTGGGCGCGCGTGCCGTCGCGATGCTGCTCGATGCCGCTATTTCCCGCGCGCCTGACAGTCGGCGAGCGTCGGCGGCGAGTCCTTCGCGGCCATTTCGTCGTAGAGATTGGCTTGCGGGCCTTTGGTCCACCACGTGTAACTGGTCGGCGACATACTTCGATTTCGCGCCCGAGCCCGCGATCACGGTCGACGAACAGCAGCTTGCGTCCGTCGACCGTGAGAGCCGCGAAACTCTGGCGATTGCGCGTATTGGTGTACTGGTGTACTGCACCGACACACTCTTGCCGTCCTTGCAGTCGCAGCGCGTGGTCTGCGTCGATGCGGTCTGGATCTGCGGCACGGTGAGCGGCATCGCGACCGCCTGCGCCGCGCAACACATCGCCGCCACGGCAAAAATTCGTTTCTTCATGATGCTCGCGCTTCGTTGAATGATCGCGGACATGCACGACCGGTCAAGGATCGATGACGTCCGCGCAGGCGTCGGTCGGCGCGGCAGCTGCGTGGTCGACGACCGGCACGATCTTCAGTCCCGCTGACGTGATCCGGCACGGCGCGGCGGCGAGGCCGCACCCCGACAGACCCGCGCAGGCCGCGACGAGCGCGGCAAGTGCTTTCAGTCTCATGGTCTCTCCCGCCATCACCTGTGATGGCCAGATGGCTAGTTCGTCGACACCTCTATTTCGTCGATACCGGCCGCACTTTCGATGCCGCCATCTTCGCGCGTCCACACGCCTCGTCGGGTGTCCGCGCCCGTCGCCACCGCGACGCCCATGCGCCGCTTCGCGAAGCTCTCGGGCTTGCCGAACAGTCGCAAGTCCGCGCCCGCACGGCGAGCGCCTCGGCGACGCCTTCGAACGCGATGTCCGCCCCTCATTCAGCTCGCCATAGATCACCGCCGATGCACCCAGCGCGCGCAGCGCCGTATCGACCGGCAAACCGAGGATGGGATGGCGCGCGCATGCAGTTCGAACTCGGAAAAGCGCTGCGTCACCAGCGTGACGAAGCCCGGCCCGTGTCGTGCGGACGCGGGCTGACCTCGGAGAACCATACGTCGTTGCCACGCACGAACAATTCCACGCCGAACAGGCCGCGTCCGCCGAGCGCTGTCACGACCTTGGCCGCGACCTCGCGTGACTTGGCGAGCGCGGCGGGCGTCATCGCCTGAGGTTGCCAGGATTCGACGCAGTCGCCCGCGACCTGTACATGGCCGATCGGCTCGCAGAAAGTACGTCTCGGTCTTGCCTGTCTGCGGATCGGCCGCGCGCACGGTGAGCTGCGTGATCGTCGAAGTCGATGAAGCCCTCGACGTCGACGATCACGCCGCCCGTTGTTCAGGCGGCCGCCGGCCATCGCGTAGTTCCACGAGGGCTCGACATCGGCCTCGCCTTTGAGCACGGATTGGTCCTTGCCCGACGACGACATCACCGGTTTCACCACGCACGGAAAGCCGATCTTCGCGATCGCCGCCTTCATCTCGTCGAGCGATTGCGCAAACGCGTACGGCGACGTGGGCAGAGCGAGTTCTTCGGCTGCAAGCCGGCGGATGCCCTCGCGATTCATCGTGAGCTGGGTCGCGCGCGGTCGGGATGACCGTCGCGATTCCGGCCGCTTCGATGGCCGCGAGCGCGTCCGTCGCGATCGCCTCGATCTTGGACACGATCAGATGCGGCCGCTCTTCTTTTTCGACGAGCGCGCGCAACGCGTTGGCATCGTTCATGTCGATGACGTGCGCGCGATGCGCGACCTGATGCCCCGGCGCGTCCGGATAACGATCCGCCGCTATCACCTCGACGCCCAACCGCTGCAACGCGATGATTACTTCCTTGCCCAGTCCGCCTGCACCCAGCAGCATGACGCGCGTGGCGTGCGCCGAGCCTGGCGTGCCGATGCGCGGCGTCGGGTTCGCCGGTGTCCTTGCGGGGTTGATCGGTTCGCATGCGTACTCCGGAAATCGTTCGAATCGACAGGAAAGACGGTAAGTTCAGCGCGTATTCCGGCACGGGTCCAGCAAATTGGGCGCGATGTTAACACGCAGCGCAAGCTCACACACCTCGTCCCTTCAGCATAGGCAAAACGCACGAAACGCGCTGACCACGCCCGCGCGATCCTGGTGGGCGCTCATTTCATTGATACGCAGCACACGCTTCGAATTCCCCTTGCCGAGTCGGTGCGAACCCGACCCCGCGCATCGAGCTTTATCGTTTTGTTGCATCTCGTCGCTGGACAAATAATAGGATGAGTGCGATACGCTTACGGTTTCGCCCGCTTCAGGACTCTCGATGCTCACGCAATTCATTCCGCATTCGTCGCGCTCATCGTCGCGCTTACTGTCCTGCATGGCGGCGCTCGCCGTGATCACCGTCGTTTCCGCCTGTGCGCTGCCCAAGCATCCTGATTCCGCCGCGCCGCCCACCGATCCGTACAATCCCGCCGCCACGCAGTTGCTCGACGACACGCAATGGCAAATCACGCGCTGGACCGACGCGAGCGGCCAGCCACGCACCGTGCCGGGCGCGGATCAGGGCGGCCAGCCGCTCACGCTCGATCTGTCGACCGAACGCGGACGGCGCCGCGTCAGCGGCTACGCGGGCTGCAACCACTTCAACGGTACGTATGACCTGAAGGACGGCAAGATCACCTTCGGCCCGCTCGCCGCCACGCGCATGGCCTGCGCGACGAGCGCGGGCACGCTCGAGCAACCGTATCTCGACGCGCTCGCGCATGTCGCCAGGAGCGGCGTGCAGATGAACCCGCCACCATCGCTGGAACTGACGCTCGAGGACGGCCAGACGCTGACCTTTGCGCCGCGTGCGAAGTAACGCAACGATCCCGCGTGACGATGGTCCATGCACTGTGCCTCTCTGGTGTTGCGCGAATGTTGCAGAAATGTTGCGCAATCGCGCCAGGCGGCGAGGCATGCGCGTCATCGTCATGACGCTGCCGTTACATTGCCTCATCGGTTTTTCAGTGCGCGATAGGCGATACCGCGCCATGCAGCACCCGGGTTCCCGCCGCGTACGATGCAGGCGGCCGCCCGGCAGACTCATCCGTCTCACCCAAAACTGGTTCACTCTTCAGCATGCAAACGGTAGTTCTCGGCTGGTTCGGCGCATCGGTCGTCTGGTTTCTTCCCCTGCTCTGGCGCGTGGTCAAATCCGCGCTGCCGGGCGGCGGCCTGCGTGGTCCCGGCACGATCCGCCTGTGGGTCGGCTTTTTCTGCGTGCTGCTTTCGAGCGCGATGCTCGAAGGCACGCTCGCCGCGTCGCTCGAAACGCAGGCGAATATCAATCGATGCGAGCGTGCGCTGTCCGGTGCGCTGGCAGCGCTCGCGCATCCGGCAGGCGCAGGCGTGATCGCCGCGCTCGTGCTGGCGATCACCGCGCCGTGGCTGGTCGAATTCACTTGGCGCGCGGTGCTCGCATGGGCCGATGAAGCCTTCGGCTTCGGCTTGCCGCCAAACTGGATCGCGCCGCCCGGAAACGCGCGAGCGCAAAGTCCGCGACAAAGCGAAGTGGTGGCGCGAGCGCCGTGCCCGCGACAAGCGCCAGAAGCCCGATGCGCCCGCGCGCGGACTCGGCGGCGAGCGCTTCGATCCGTCGCTTGCGCGCACCTCGGGCGAGGAACTGGCGCTCGGCCTGCCGACCGGCGCCAAGAGCGGTCGCTATCAGCGTCCGACCGTGTGGCGGCCGCCCGCGCCCAAGTCGGGCGTAAAGCGCGCGACGGCGCAAAACGAGCCGACGTGGCGTGAGACGGCGGAGCGCGCGGAACGGCCTGCTTCGATCGAACCGACTGCGCCGGCCAGCTGGCTCGATACCGCGCCGTTTGGCGCGGCGGCGTCCACTGTCACCGCCGCATGCAACGGCAGGACTCACGGGGCGCGAGACACACCGGCCGGGCGGCGTGCCCGGATCGCGCGGCGCCCCGCCGATGATGATCCCGTGCCCACGCCGACGCCCGCCGTCCCGGCCAGCAAAAGCGTGGCCGCGCCTTCGAACGTCGTGCGCTTCCCGATCGTGACCGCCGCGACTGTGTCTGAGCCCGCGCCCTCCCCCGTGAAGCCGGACCTCGCACCAGCGCCGGCCGAGCCCGCCGCGCGTGCGCCGATCCGCGGCTTCTCACCGACTGAATTCGAATTCCACGCACCGCAGGCATCGGCGGTCGAATTGCCCACGTTCGATCTGCTCGAACCCGCATCCGACGAAATCGAGCCCGTCTCCGAAGAACGCTTCGGGAAACCGGCCAGTTGATCGAACAGCGCCTGCAGGAATTCAAGGGGCCGGGGCCGGTGGTCGGCGCATCGGCGGAGCCGGTCATCACGCGCTTCGAAGTCGAACCCGCGCTAGGCGCGCGCGGCAGCCAGATCGTCGGGCTGATGAAGGACCTGTCGCGCGGTCTCGGCCTCACCTCGATCCGCGTGGTCGAAACGATTCCGGTCAAGACCTGCATGGGTCTCGAATTGCCAAACGCCAAGCGGCAGATGATCCGCCTGTCAGAGATTCTCGAGGACGACGTCTATCGCACGTCGAAGTCGAATCTGCCCATCGCGATGGGCAAGGACATCATCGGCAATCCGGTCGTTACCGATCTCGCCAAGGCGTCGCACATGCTGATCGCGGGCACGACCGGTTCGGGCAAGTCGGTCGCCATCAATGCGATGATCCTCTCGCTGCTCTACAAGGCGAAGCCCGAGGACGTGCGACTCATCATGATCGACCCGAAGATGCTGGAACTGTTGGTCTACGAAGGCATTTCGCATCTGCTCGCGCCGGTCGTCACCGACATGAAGCTCGCGTCGAACGCTCTCAACTGGTGTGTCGGCGAGATGGAGAAGCGCTACCGGCTGATGTCGGTGGTCGGTGTGCGCAATCTGCAAGGCTTCAACCAGAAGATCCGCAACACCGAAGCCGCCGGCAAGAAGCTCACGAACCCGTTCTCGCTAACGCCCGGCGCGCCCGAACCGCTGTCCACGATGCCGCTCATCGTCGTGATCATCGACGAACTGGCCGACCTGATGATGGTCGCCAGCAAGCAGATCGAACAGTTGATCGCGCGGCTCGCGCAGAAGGCGCGCGCGGCGGGCATCCACCTGATTCTCGCGACGCAGCGGCCCTCAGTCGACGTGATCGCCGGTCTCATCAAGGCGAACATTCCGACGTAGGTCGCGTTCCAGGTGTCGTCCAAGATCGATTCGCGCACGATTCTCGACCAGATGGGCACGGAATCGCTGCTCGTCGCGGACGACGAGATGCATCGCGTGGTCGAGTATCTGAAGCAGTTCGGCGAGCCGGAATACGAGGAAGGCATTCTCTCCGGTCCCGCAAGCGAAGGCGGCACACCGGACCTGTTCGGCAATTCGCCCGATGCCGAAGCCGACCCGCTCTCTCTACGACGAAGCCGTGGCCTTCGTCGTGCGCACGCGGCGCGCGTCGATCTCGCGTCGGTGCAGCGGCAGTTGCGCATCGGCTACAACCGGGCGGCGCGGCTCGTCGAGCAGATGGAAGCGGCGGGCCTCGTTTCGCCGATAGGCACCAACGGCAACCGCGAAGTGCTCGCGCCGCCCGGCCCGGGCGAGTGAGTTACCAGAGCCACAGTTTTCTCAGCAGGAAAATCGTGATGGCGGCGCACCCCGCCATCACGCCGACGACGATATAAAACGACGTCGAGTCTTTCGTTCCCGGCAGCCCCGCGACGTTCATGCCGAAGATGCCGGTCACGAGCGTCGCGGGCAGCAGCAGCGCGGACATGATTGCGAGCCACAGCAGCTTGCGGTTGATGTCTTCCAACAACAGCGCGGCGATTTCGTCCTGCAAGAGCTTCGCGCGTTCGTACAGCGCCTCCAGCCCCGCGCCCAGCCCGTTCAGAATCTGGATGGCCTGCACGAGCGACTCCATCGAGCGCGGCTCGGCCCAGTCGAGCTTGCGCGTCACGAGTTGCGTGAGCGCATTGCGCTCCGGATCGATGAAACGCTTCACCTCGACGATCCGCCGCCGCGCGCCGCCCAGTTCCGCACGCCACTTCGGATGGCAGCCTTCGAGCACGCCCTCCTCGCCGGGTAGCAACAGCACATTACGGCACCATCGCCCCCCCTAAGGAACCGTACGT